>JAITOQ010000077.1 GCA_031289865.1 Clostridiales bacterium | reverse complement strand
CTCCGAGTGCGATATTGAGCTTGTCCTCCTCAGTAAGCGCGAGCTTTAGTTCGTCGGCAAACTCCTTTGCTTTTAGGACGCCCAAGCGTTCTAAGACCTCTACGGCAACGACGTTCGAGGAGTTCTTTACCGCGCTTTTTACGGTCGTCCAACCCTCGTAGCGGTCTTTAAAGTTTGACGGGGAGTATCCGCCGCCAAAGCTCTTTTTTACGTCGTTGACGGGCGAAGCGGGCGAATAGAGCCGTGCGCGGAATGCGGGCGCATAGACCAATATCGGTTTTATCACCGAACCGGGCTGACGGCGAAAGTCGTTTAGGTTGTCGATATAGCCGTTCACATAAAACGCGTTTATACCTCCGTCGTGATTGTCGGCAAGGATTGACATAGCGTCGGGGGCTTTTCCGTTTTCGTTTTTGAGGTTAAAGCTCCCGTCGCTTACGGAATCGATCAAAAGCCGCTGTTTTTCTTCGTCGTAATAGGTGTAAATCTTACAGCCCGAAGTCAAAAGCTCTTTTACGGAGAGGTGCAAAATTCCCGCCGCCTCGTCGAGCGCGGCTTCCGCATAGGAAGAAAATACGGTTTCCTCTTGTTTTTTGTCGGTTACGCGGAGGATTTCGCTTTGCGCGGCGGCGGTCTGTTCGTCCGAAAGATATCCTTCGGCGCGCATTAGGCTCAAAACGAGATTTCTTCGGGATAGGGAGCTTTTCGGATTTTTTAGAGGGGAATAGCCCGACGGATTTTTGACTACACCCGCGATTGCGGCGCATTCGGACGGCGAGAGCGCGGACAGCTCTTTATCAAAAAAAATCCGCGCCGCGCTTTTCACCCCGTAGATTCCGTTACCGAAATACAGACTGTTGAGGTATATCTCCAATATTTCCTCTTTTTTGTATTTTCGGTCGAGGGATAGAGCGAGCTTGACCTCTTTCAGCTTTCTTGCGATGGATTTTTCCGCATTTAAATGGGAGTTTTTGACGAGCTGTTGGTCGATCGTCGACGCGCCCTCTTTTAACGAATGCGAAGCTATGTCGTTTTTTAGCGCGCCTAAGATACGCAGCGGGTCGATTCCGTTGTGTCTAAAAAACCGCTTGTCCTCAACCGCGATAAAGGCGCGGACAAGGACGTCGGGGATATCCTCAAATCGGACGTAGGACGAGTCGTGCCTTGTCTTGACCGCCGTGTCGTTTTGGTCGTAGAGGACGATATTGTGATTTATGTCGTACGGAGAAAGCCTCGACGGGTCGAGGGTTGCGCCGCGGGTTACGAAAAAAAAGGCGGCGACGCCCGAAGCCGCAAGAATTACCGCCGATAAAAAAGCGGCGATAAAAATTTTTTTTAAAATTCCGCGTTGTTTTTTCACTATGCGCCTCCAATAGCAACTCAATTAACGGCTTCAACGATAATATTATGCGAATTGCAAGTTAAAACTATGTTTTTAAAACAAAATTTTATTAAAACCTTAAAAAAAAGAATAAATTATTTAAATAACCTCGAAAATATGTTGAAAAAAATTTTTATAAACGATATAATATTCCTATGCGTTATCACATTGTCACTTACGGCTGCCAAATGAACGTCCACGAGTCTGAAAAAATTGCGGGCGTCTTAAAAAAGGAAGGCTACGAAGCCGCCGATTCTATCGACGGCGCGGATTTGATTGTCTTTAATACTTGCTGCATTCGCGACACCGCCGAAAAGCGCGCTCTCGGTAATATCGGCGCGCTCAAAAAGCGTAAAAAAAGTCAAAAGGAGCTTTTGATTGCGGTATTGGGGTGTATGACACAGCAAAAGGGGTTCGGAGAAAGTCTCCGCGAAACCTATCCGTTTGTGGATATCGTTCTCGGAACAAACAATCTTCATCTTTTGCCGTATTACATAAGGCTGAAAAAGCCCGCGGTAAAAATCGAAACCGACGACACCTACGACGTCGGCGTTTCTACCGAAACCTTTAGGACGAGTTATCCTAACGCGTGGGTCAATATCATGTACGGCTGTAATAATTTTTGTTCGTACTGTATCGTTCCGTATGTGCGCGGCCGTGAAATCAGCCGCGAGCCTCAAGAGGTACTGCGCGAGATAGCTTTTTTGCTGGGAGAGGGCTACAAGGAGATTACTCTCCTCGGACAAAACGTCAATTCTTATCGGTACGGCGATACGGATTTTGCGGGCTTGCTTAGGGAGATCGACGTACTTCCTCAAAAATTCCGTTTGAGGTTTATGACCTCCCACCCAAAGGACTTGAGTCCCGAAGCGGTGGAGATCATTCGCGACTCCGCGCATATCTGCAAGTCTATCCATTTGCCCGTACAGACGGGGAGCGATAGGATCTTAAAATTGATGAATCGGAAATACACGGCGGAGCATTACGCGGGACTTGTAAAATTGATAAAGGAACGTATAGACGGCGTACTCGTCACTACCGACCTCATGATCGGTTTTCCGACCGAAACGGAGGATGACTTTCAAGACACCTTGCGGTTGGTTAGGGAATGCGAATTTGCGCAAGCTTTTACCTTTGTCTATTCGCCGCGCTTAGGGACGGTTTCCGCGGAAATGCCCGACCTTGACGCGGAGACAAAAAAGCGTCGTATCACCGAACTCATTCGCGTACAAAACAAAATATCAAAGTCCGTTTCCGAAACCTTTACGGGAAAAATCTGCGAAGTATTGATAGAGGGAACAGATAGCGGCGGACGCTTTGTCGGGCGCACGGACAACGGGCGGTTGGTCGCATTTCCGCAAGACGGGGAATATAAAATCGGCGATTTTGTTTCGGTCAAAATTTCCGCGTCAAAATCCGCGTCGCTTGTCGGGGAAATCGTGTAAAACGCGGCTAAAATCACTCGAAGTATTCTACAAAATGCACAAATACAGAATACTTCTCCGCGTGGAATACTCTAAGAAAAGGATTATTGTAGAATACTTTACGAAAAAGGGGTTAAAATGATTTACAAATTGTCTCCGATGATGGAATACTATATGTCGGTCAAAAAAGAGCACGGCGACGCGATTCTAATGCTTCGCCTCGGTGATTTTTATGAGATGTTTTTTGAGGACGCTATAAAAGCGTCGGCAATTCTCGATTTGACGCTCACGGCGCGTGACTGCGGCTTAGAAAAGCGTGCGGAGATGTGCGGAGTGCCGTATCATGCGGTGGACAATTACATAAAAAAATTGATCGACCATGGACTGAAAGTGGCGGTATGCGATCAGCTCACGACGGTTGAGGAATCCAAAGGAAAAATGCTTGAGCGCGGGGTCATGCGCGTAGTCACGCCGGGGACGGTCATAGACGACGTTTTATTAGACGCAAAAAGCGCGGTCTATATCGCGTCGGTCTACCTTGACAAAACGGGCGCGGGGGTGGCTTACGCGGACATGGCTGGCGGGGAATTTAAGTGCCGCGAAATCGACAATCCTTACGCTTTAGAGGACTTTCTTTTAAACGTCGCGCCATCCGAAATCATTGCGGACGAGGAGGCTTTTAAGTTTATTTGCGAGATGAAATCCGTGAATGCGGATAGGTTGGTTCGCCCTACAAAGGTTCTCCCGTATGCGTACAAATATCACAACGCGGAAAAGAAGCTCTTAGAACAATTTAACGTCGCGTCCTTAGAGGTGTACGAATTGATCGGCAAAAACCGCGCCGTATCCGCGGCGGGTGCGCTTATGGAATATATGACCGATACCCAAAAGCGCAAGCTCAGTCATTTTAACAAAATCATATATGTTTCGGATAACGCAAAGATGATTCTCGACAACAATGCGCGGCGCAATCTCGAACTCATCGAAACCATTCGCGACAAACGAACGATAGGTACGCTTTTAAACCTCATGGATCACACCGTGACAAACATGGGTGCGCGTAAATTAAAACGGATTATAGAGGATCCGCTTTGCGACGCAAACGGAATCAACGCCCGTTTTGATGCGGTGGAGGAGCTTATAGAAAATCCGAGAATGAAGGATACGCTAAAGGATCGGTTGAGATGCGTCCGCGATTTGGAGCGTCTTGCGGGGAGGATTGCTTACGGAAACTTTAATCCGCGTGATTGCAGCGCGATACGCGAGACCCTCGACTGCTTGCCCGAAATCAAGCTGTCGCTCACTAATGCAAAAAGCAAGCTCCTAAAAGAATTCGGTAAAAAAATAGAGCTTCTCCCCGAAATACGCGCACTGCTTGCAAAGGCTATCGCCGACAATCCGCCCGCAAACACAAAGGACGGCGGCTATATCCGCGACGGCTACAACGCCGAACTTGACGACTACAAAAACGCGGGCAAAAACGGTAGGATCTTGATTTCTAAGCTCGAAGCCTCTGAACGCACCGCGACGGGAATCAAAAATCTAAAGATTGCCTTTAATAGGGTGTTCGGATATTATATTGAAATAACGGGCGCAAACAAAAGCCTTGTACCGCTAAGATATCACAGAAAGCAGACCATGGTCAACGGCGAACGGTACGTCACGGAGGAATTAAAAGTCTTAGAGTCAAAGATTTTAGGCGCGGAGGAAAAAATCCTAAAGATCGAGCTTATACTCTTTAACGATATCAAATGCAAGCTTGCGGAGACCATAGTCGCTTTGCAGCAGACCGCAGAGGCACTTGTTATGCTCGATGTAATACTCTCGTTTGCGATTGTTTCCGGAATACATAATCTGGTTAGACCCGAAATTAACGTCAAAAACAAGGAAACAAAGATAATCGAGGGCTTTCACCCCGTCGTGCGTTCGCTCATGAACCACGACTTTATCCCAAACGACGCTTGTCTTGACGACGGCGAAAACCGTATTCTCATCATCACGGGTCCGAACATGGCGGGAAAAAGCACCTATATGCGGCAGATTGCTATCATTACTATTATGGCGCACACGGGTTGTTTTGTCCCCGCAAAGAGTGCGAAGATCGCTCTCACGGATAGGATTTTTACGCGTATCGGTGCAAGCGACGATTTAGGGCTTGGGCAGAGTACCTTTATGACGGAGATGATAGAGGTCGCGGGGATTTTAAACAACGCGACGGAGAGAAGCCTCCTCATTTTGGACGAAATCGGGCGCGGAACATCCACTTATGACGGGCTTTCTATCGCGTGGTCGATTCTCGAATATCTCGCCGCACACACAAAGGCAAAGACGCTTTTTTCGACGCACTATCACGAAATCGCAGAGTTGGAAGGCGCGCTGAAGGGCGTCAAAAACTATAAGGTGCTTGTCAAAGAGGTAGGACATTCTATAGAGTTTTTGTACAAGATAGCCCGCGGCGGCGCGAATAAGAGCTTTGGCGTCAAGGTTGCCGCGCTTGCGGGACTCCCTAAAGGGATTATCGACCGTGCGGAAAGTATCATGAAAAAGCTTGAGGAGTCGGACATCAACCGCGATTCAAACGCGCTTATGTTGGGCGCAACTGCCGCGGAAAGCAAACAGATGAGCTTCATCGAGGAATTTAACGACAACGAAAAAATCAAGACGGAGCTGTATAATATCTTACGAGATACAAATCCCGAAACCTGCACGCCGCTGCAAGCCCTCACGATCCTTGCCGGTCTAAAGGAAATGGTGAAATAATTATGCCGAATATCAATATTTTAGACCCGTCCGTCTACAACAAAATATCCGCGGGCGAGGTCGTGGAGCGTCCGTCGTCGGTCGTAAAGGAGTTAGTCGAAAACGCGCTCGACGCGGGTGCGGGCGAGGTTTCCGTCGAGATACGCGAGGGCGGTATCAAGTATATCCGTGTTTTTGACAACGGGAGCGGAATGGACGGGGAAAATCTCAAAAAGGCTTTTTTACCCCACGCGACAAGTAAGATAAAGAGTGCGGAGGATCTATACACGATTTCTTCACTCGGCTTTCGCGGCGAGGCTCTTGCGAGTATCGCGGCGGTAAGTATTTTGGAGATAGTTTCAAAGACTGAGGACGGGGAACTCGGCGCAAAAATGAGCGTAAAGGACGGCGCGTTCGGCGAGGTTAAAAGCGTCGCGGCAAACCGCGGGACGAGTATCACGGTCAACGACCTCTTTTACAACACAAAGCCGCGCTTAAATTTTTTGAAGCGTACAAAGACGGAGGAGAGCTATATCTCCGCGCTCCTTGCAAAGTTTATTTTGGCATATCCCGACGTCGCGTTCACCTACAAAGCCGACGAAAAAATCATCTATCAGACTAAGGGGCAAGGCTTAAAAAACGCGATTTACGAGGTGTACGGGCGTGAGCTTTCTGACAATCTTTTGTATCTTGAGTATGAGAGCGGAAACCGCATGATTAAGGGATATGTCTCCGCGCCGGGCTATTACAAATCCAACAAAACCTATCAAACTCTTTTTATAAACGGGCGCATTGTGGATAACGCGCAAATTTCTCTTGCCGTATTAAAAGCGTACGGAGAGAATATTATGAAGCACTGTTTTCCGATTTTTATACTCGACACTGTACTTCCGTTCGGAGAGGTGGACGTAAACGCTCACCCGACAAAGAGCGACGTGAGATTTACGGATGAAAAGGGGATTTTCGGTTTTGTCTATCGTGCGGTCAACGGGCTTATAACGGAATATATCGGAAATCCTACGCGCTT
>JAITOQ010000049.1 GCA_031289865.1 Clostridiales bacterium | reverse complement strand
AACGCCGCCGTGTTCCCGTTATCCATAAAACCGATCCGACCGACAGACATTTACATAAGTTCCGCGACCTACCGCTCGGTATTATGAATTTTGTGTGACTTGCTAAATATCCACTCCTCATGAAAATTATGATAGTTTACGGGATTCCTTTACTTTTTTACAAGAACGGAGTATAATATATCTATTGCAAAATTAAATTTGCATAGTATAATATGAGGAAGGAAAATAATTTATGCAACTGTATTTAAAACAAAAGGTCTTTGCAATACGCGAAAAATTTAATTTTTTTGATGCGGATCAAAATCTCGTTTACCGCGCCGAGGGGAGTTTTTTCGCATTGCCGAAACGCTATACCCTCATCCAAAACGAACGGCCCGTAGTTGAGATCGAACGCAAAATCTTCACGCTCCTCGCCGAATACAAAATCTTTTCGCCGAACGACCCGACCGACCCCATAAGACTCAAAAAGAAATTTTCGTTCAAACAAAATTTTGATCTCTTTACTCCGAACGGACTGTACAAGATCGAAGGGTCGCTTTTCGGCTTTTCCTTTAGCCTCATAGATACGGCGGGCGCGTCGGTTATGAGCGTTCAAAAAAAGTATTTGAGTTGGGGCGACGCGTATGAGATATTTATCGACGAAGCCAAAATCGACCCCGCTCTCGCTTGCGGCATCATCATTTCTTTTGACGACGCCGTTCACAGCGGGAATAATAACAGGTAATTCTTTCATTCTATTTTAAAACAAGGAGCTTTTTATGCGCGCCGTAATCTCCGTCATCGGAAAGGATAAAAAAGGCATTATAGCCAAGGTCAGCAACTGCCTCTACGGGGTCAATGCAAACATCGAGGACATCTCCCAAACCATTATGGGCGAATTATTCACCATGATTATGATGGTCGATCTCAAGGAGAGTTCCGCGGATATCTCCCAACTAAACGACCTCTTACAGCAAATCGCACTCGAAATGAAGGTCGAAATCCGCGTTAGAAACGAAGAGATCTTCACGATAATGCACAAGATTTAATGTGACCGAGGGTGTTATATGATAAACGTAAATGAGATTTTGCAAACCATAGAAATGGTAAAAAGTCAGCATCTTGACATTCGCACGGTCACTATGGGGATTTCTCTGTTTGATTCGATATCGGATAACCCCAAAAAGACCGCGCAAAAGGTCTACGATAAAGTAGTTTCCTCCGCGGGTAAGCTGAAAGAAACCGCGGAGGTTCTTTCCGCACGCTACGGGCTGCCTATCGTCAACAAGCGCGTCAGTGTCACGCCCGTTTCCCTCGTCGGCGCGTCAAGCGGCGGCTATGTCCCTATCGCAAACGCTCTCGACCGCGCAGCAAAGGAGATCGGTATCGATTTTATCGGCGGCTATACCGCCCTCGTTCAAAAGGGTATGACCGAATACGAGCGCGCACTCATCATGAGCCTACCGGAGGTACTCTCGACGACAGACCGCGTTTGCGCCTCCGTCAATATCGGCTCGACAAAAGCGGGTATCAACATGGACGCGGTCGCGCTCATGGGCGAAATCATTTTAAAGATAAGCGAGGCGACACGCGACAGAAACAGCGTCGGCTGTACCAAATTAGTCGTGTTTGCAAACGCCGTCGAGGACAACCCGTTTATGGCGGGCGCGTTTAACGGGTGCGGCGAAAACGACAGAGTGATAAACGTGGGAATAAGCGGACCGGGGGTCATCAAAAGCGCGCTCGAAGAGGTACGCGGCGCGGACTTTTCCGCGGTCGCCGAAACCATCAAAAAGACCGCTTTTAAGATTACCCGTGCGGGACAACTCATCGCTATGGAGGCGGTAAAAATGCTCGGCGCGCATTTCGGAATAGTCGATCTGTCTCTCGCCCCCACCCCAAAAAGAGGGGACAGCGTTGCGCGTATACTTGAGGAAATGGGGCTTGAGGTCGTCGGCGCACACGGTACGACCGCCGCGCTCGCGCTCCTCAACGACGCGGTAAAAAAAGGCGGCGTTATGGCGACCTCGTATGCGGGCGGGCTATCGGGCGCGTTTATCCCCGTCAGTGAGGACGAAGGCATGATCGAAGCCGTCAATTGCGGCGCGCTCTCCCTCGAAAAGCTCGAAGCTATGACCGCGGTCTGCAGCGTCGGACTCGATATGATAGCCGTTTCGGGGGATACCCCCGCGTCTACCCTCGCCGCAATCATTGCGGACGAAGCCGCAATCGGGGTCGTCAACAACAAAACCACCGCGGTCCGCATAATCCCCGTCGCCGGTAAAACCGAAGGCTTTGTCGAGTACGGAGGACTTTTCGGTACCGCGCCTATCATGAAAACCTCGCCGTTTTCAAGCGCGGACTTTATCAAGCGCGGCGGCAGAATACCCGCGCCGATACACTCTAACAAGAATTAGGTAATAATGCGAATTGCAAGTTAAAACCTTGTTTTGAAAACAAATTTTTATAAAAACCTTTGTTTTCGTCGTCGGTTTTCTCTCTCAATACGGAGAGAACTTAATATTAAAGCGGTTTCGAGTTATTATACAGCGATAAGACGGCTATTTTTTAGCTATTTTTCGCGAAACCAACCGCACGATGAAGATTTCTTATCAAGGGAGGTTTCGCGGAAAAGAGCAAAAAAGAGCGGCTTAGCGCGGAGTTGAATTTGCAATTCTAATTATTACTTATTACTTAAAAAAAACACGACGTAAAATTTACGTCGTGCTTTTTTGTGTCTACAAATAAACCGTCTTACTTTGACGATTTAAGCGCGTACTTTTGACCCTTTTTGTCCGCGGGAGGAAAATGTGAATCCGCACTGACATTGACGGTCATTCCCGTTTTTGTGCCGTTCGCGTTGACCAATTCATACGTTCCCGCGGTCGCCGCGATTTCTCCCGGTTTGTAGGTTCTGCTGCTGCTCATAGGTTATGCCTCCGTTTAGAAGCCTTATTCTTCGGCTCCTTTATACAGTCAAAAAACCCGCTTTTCAAAAAACCTCGCTTGTACTTCAATTGGTTTTTCGTATTTCACCGTTTTTCGCGAAGCGGTATTTCTTGCTCTGCACTACTATTTTGAGCAACAACAATAGGATTTATTCACTTTAAAAATGACAATTTTTGTAACGTTTTAAATTCTTCGCAAGCTCGGAATTACGCTTGCTTTTTGGAGGAACGGAGCGGCAAACTTTAAAAACTAATCCTTTCTTTTAATCGTGTCATAAAGCTCGAACAATCGGTCAAGCTTATGTTTTTTTGCAGCTTGTGCCGTCGGTTCTTTCTCTCCCGTTTGCGCTTCTATACCGTCCGTCGCTTGCGCTGCTATACCGTCCGTCGTCTGTACTTTCGCCCCTTTTTCTTCCTCAACGCTCCCCGAAGTATTCCCGTTAATGCGCTCTTTCAGAATACTCCCGATGTTTTTTTCCGCGGAATAAAGCGCGGCGGTCGTATCCTTTAATTTGACGTACGCCCCCCCGTGCGCTTGACCCATTGCTTCCGTGTCTTGTGCTTGACCAATTGTTTCCGCGTCTTGTGCTTGACCCATTGCTTCGTCCTCTTGCGGAGTCGGCGCATTGCCGCCGTTTTTACTCCGTTCCGCGGTCTTTCTCTTCAGTTTTTTGCGGTATAGTACCGCGCCGCCCGCTATCACGATACCAGATCCCAAAAGGATTCCGACAATAGTTAAAATGAGCCTCTTCGCTTTGTCTTTATCCGTTTCGTCATCGTCACCGTCACCGTCACCGTTCTCATCGTCGCCGTTCTCGCCGTCACCGTTCTCGTCGCCGTTCTCGCCGTCACCGTTCTCGCCGCCGTTCTCACCGTCACCGTTCTCGCCGCCGTTCTCGCTGTCACCGTTCTCACCGCCGTTCTCGCCGTCACCGTTCTCACCGTCACCGTTCTCACCGTCACCGTTCTCGCCGCCGCTTCCGTCTACGGGTTTTGTCAAATCCACGCTCGTTTTGTATTCGCAAGAAACGCCGCCTTGTATGTCCGCTCCGAATGAAAACGTCATATCAAGCTTAAACTCTTCTTGCGTTTCGTAGTCCTCTCCGAACAGTCCGCGCAAAAACCCCTCAAAGCCGTCTTTCAAAGTCCAAACCGTCCCGCCGTTTCCGTCGGACAGCAGCGAAAGCGCGTCTGTCTCACTTACTTCGTTTTCCTCGTTTACCATGCTTACCGCGCATTTCGTCACCGTCGCAAGCGTCCTAAAATTTTCTTCGAGGGCGGTCGTTTTTTCCGACAGCCACGCTTCGCCGTATTTTTTGGAGAGGCGCGCCTCCGTTTCCGTATCGAATACGACCATCGGCGCAAGCTCGACGGGTTCGCTCCCTACCTCAAGGCTTTCTCCGTTTTGCGGAAAGTCTAAAGCATAGTCGATTACATCAAAATAAGCGGTTGAGATAAAAGCGGCCTTTGCCCATTGAACGGTCAGCTTCGCCTTTTCATTCTTGTCGTCACTCTTCCAATTGATAAAAACATAAATTTTTCCGTCCGCGTCGGGAACAAGCTCGACCGCCTTTTCTCCGCCGCACTCAATTTTCGCTGTCCATACGAAATCCTTGTCGGGAGGGATGATTTCAAGCTCCGCTCTTTCCCCAAAAAAGACCTCCTCCGTTTTAAGGATTGAATCATCGGCTCCCGCCGCAAAGCCATCAAAAGAAACCTCCCCGAAAAACACCGTCATACAGGAAAACAAAGCAAAAAATACCGTCAGCAAAACAGCGACGGTACCGCGAAAAAATCCTTTGTGCATCTTGAATTTTTCTCCTTGGTAGCCTTATTCCGTTTCAGCGAAACTCTGTCAAAATGAATATATTCTCACCTACAACTCCGCATAAACCGCATCTTTATCCAATCCCACCGCATGGGCGGAGTATCCTCTCCCGACGTCGAGTTTTGTAAAGTAGACGTCCTTTGTCTTGCGCACGTCAAAGGTCGGAAAGGACGCGAGTCCGTAGGAGGTGTATTTGGAATACGCCTCTTTCATCGTCCATATCTGAAAAAAACTCCGCGCCGCCTTTACCTTTAACGCTTCGCCGTGGGTAAAAAAGCGGTCTGCAATCCGTCTGAAATCGATCTCGCGGATTTTTTCCACGTCCGCGCCGACTAAATAGTGCGACAGCACGATAAGTTTTAGCCCTCGCGTATGCGCGACCGAAAAATAAAGCTCAAGATTTTCAAAATAGGGTTTTCCGTTTGCGTTTTTGAGAACCCGCACCCGTTCCGCGTCAAAATTCTCCGCGCCCGTTTGAGCGGCGTAGAGTTTTAGCGCACGACGGATCAATTCGTCCGTCGGCAGACTTTCGTCACGGGTCGTAAACACATACATCATCGGCTCTTATCCTAAATTTTCTCCAAATAATCGGCTCTGCCGACATATTTGTCCCCTTTGTAATACAGTTTTGGGACGCGAAGCCCCACTCCGCACACAAATTCATAGTTAAAGCTATGCGCCGCGTCCGCAAGCTCCTCAACCGTCAAGGTCTTGCCGCCTTGCGTTCCGACCAAAACGACCTCCGACCCGACGTCCGCGCTCGGAATGTCCGTCACGTCAATCATAAATTGATCCATACATACCCGCCCGACGATAGGCGCAAAAGCCCCGCCGACGAGTACCCGCCCTTTGTTTGAGAGGGCGCGGGGATAGCCGTCCGCATACCCTATCGGTACGGTCGCTATACGGGTTTCGCGCTCCGTCACAAAGGTGTGTCCGTAGCTGACCCCTACTCCTTGCGGCAAAGTCTTGATATGGCTTACGGTCGCGTACCACGAGAGCGCGGGACGAAGTCCGAAATTTTGATCGACCTCTTTTGAGGGATAAAGCCCGTATGTCATGATTCCCGCTCGGACAAAATCGTAATGCCCGTCCGAAAACTCGATGATTCCCGCGCTATTGCTGATATGCTTTTCGGCATAAATTCCTATCGACTTTAAAAATTCGTCAAACTCCTCAAAAACCTCGCGCTGCCGTTTTGCGGCGGTCTTGTCCGTTTCGTCGGCGCGTGCGTAATGCGTACAGAGCCCCGTGATACGGATATTCGGGAGGCGGCTTATCAAGGCTATTTTTTGCATTTCGTTCGGAAGAAAGCCTATCCTGCCCATGCCCGTATCCACCCCGATATGAATATCGACGGTCTTACCCCGCTCGACGGCGAGAGATGAAAGCGCGGCGGCGGTTTCAAGATTGGAAACCGACGGCAAAAGCTCATACTTTATCACGTCCCAAAGGCGGTCGGGCAAGACGTTTCCGAGTACCAAAATCGGCTTTGTCACCCCCGCACGGCGAAGCTGAATCCCCTCGTCGACGACGGCGATACCAAACCCCCAAACAAGATCGTCAAGCGCACGCGCAACCTCCTTTGCTCCGTGTCCGTACGCGTCGGCTTTGATGATCGCAATCACCTTTTTTCCCGTCTTTTTCCGCGCCGACGCCACGTTGTGACGAATTGCGTCTAAATCGATTTTTACATAAGTGCGTTCCAAAGCTTTCTCCTTTCGTGAATAAAAAACTGCGTCGTTATAACCGTTATAAAGTTATTCTGTAGCCTTACGGAGTTATTTAATAAACTTACAAAGCGGCGCGAGAGTCACTCCGTTTTCCGTCAATTCCTTTGATATCCTTTTGACAAATTCGAGTGCCTTTGCACCGTCGCCGTGGACGCAAACCGAATCGGCTTTTATCGAAATATCCTTTCCCGTGACGGTCGTCACCTTGCCTTCCTTGACCATGCGGATAACCCGCGCAATGGCTTCGGTCTCGTCGGTAATCATCGCGCCCGTTTTTCCGCGCTTGACTAACGAGCCGTCCTCCTCATAGCCGCGGTCGGCAAAAACCTCTTTTGCGACGCGCAACCCTATTTCCTCCGCGGCGGTAATCATCGCGCTCCCCGACAGCCCCAAAAGTATCAATTCGGGGTCAAATTCCTTTATCCCCGCCGCTATAGCTTTTGCGAGCGCGGGGTCTTTTCCCGCCATATTATAGAGTGCGCCGTGCGGCTTTATGTGCTGTAATTTTATGCCGCTTGCCTTACAAAACGCGGCAATCGCGCCCGTCTGATAGAGGACGTAGGCTTTTGCCTCGGCGGGCGAAACCTCCATATTGCGTCTGCCGAACCCTAAAAGATCGGGAAAACCGGGGTGCCCTCCGACGGCGACTCCCGACTCTTTACACAATCTTACGGTTTCCGACATAACTATAGGGTCGGAAGCGTGATAGCCGCAAGCCACGTTTGCGGAGGTGATAAATTTAATCACTTCGGAATCGCTTCCGATAGTGTACGCGCCGAAGCTTTCGCCAAGGTCGCAATTTAAGTCAACGTATTTGCTCATATCTTCAGTCCTTATATATCTATCGTTTTATTTTTTTAATGCAGAATGCAGAATGCAAAATGCAGAATTGCGGAATAAAAGAAAGGTCAGAGTCATTCTGAGTGCAGCGCGGAACAAAAGAAAGGTTTGTGTCATTCTGAGCGCAGCGAAGAATCTCAAACGACAGTTGTATAAAAAATATAGAACCAAAATCATCGGTGAACGGGCTTGTAAAGAAAATTTTATCCGTATACCGGTTGCGATGGTGGGTGAAGCCCTCGCTTCCGTTTTAGATTCTTCGCTGCGCTCAGAATGACGCCGACTTCTTTAAAATCCGCAATTCTGCATTCTGCATTTTGCATTCTGCATTCTGCATTAAATCGCTTTTCTTAACCCATTAGCTCATTGTTTCTGATGTCCGTAATAAACATATGCCCCGGCGCGTGAGTGATTACAAAATCGGGTTTAGAATTCATCATGACCGATTGAGGGGTCACGCCGCAGCACCAAAATACGGGAACCTCTCCGTCGTTTATCGTCACGGCGTCGCCGAATTCGGGCTTCGAGAGGTCCTTGACTCCTATCCGCGACGGGTCGCCGATATGTATCGGGGAGCCGTGTACACGCGGCATAGACGCGGTGACGGTGACGGATTTGACGACTTGTTCGGGAGGAAGCGGACGCATACTGACGACCATTTTTCCGCTGAATTTTCCCGCGGGAATACAGTCGATATTCGTCATATACATAGGGACGTTTTTTCCCTCCTCGATATGACGGACGGGTACGTTCGCCTCGAGGAGCGCGGATTCAAACGAAAAACTGCACCCTATCAAAAAGCTCACGAGATCGTCTCTCCAAAACCTTTTTACGTCGGTATATTCCCCCGTCAAAATCCCTTTTTCGTACACCCTATAGCGCGGGAGGTCACGCGTGATATCGACGCCGCCCGCAATCAAATTCAGCCCCTTATTCCCCGCATCGCCGACCTCAAGTATCGGACAAGACTTCGGGTTCCGCTGTGCAAACAGCAAAAAATCATAAGCCTCGCTTTTAGGCAAAATGACGAGATTCGCTTGCGCGTAGCCCGCGCACATGCCCGAAGTATTCCAATCGATTTTTCCCTCGCGTATCAACGCTCTGACCGCACGCGGACTCATGTCCGCATACTTTAAATTGTTTATTTTTTCCATATCTTTTTTATCGCCTCACCGATTTTATACTGTTTGCCGTTTAATTTTTTGTCCAATTCGTCGATTTCTTTCATTTCCTTTAAATAGACGTCTTGCGCGTCCGCGACCGAAATCTCTTTAAACCGTACCGTATCCCCCGCTTTGAGCTGCGCGAGCTTCGCCATATCGGAGGAGATTACGGTGGCTATCTTTGCGTAACCGCCTACGGTCTGACGGTCGGCCGCCATAACTATAGGCTTTCCCGACGCGGGGATTTGTATCCCGCCGAACGGAATGCCGTCCGAAATGATATCCGAACCGTTTTTACTCTCGATTTCCGCGCCGTCAAGCTTGATACCCATGCGATCCGACTCGTTGGTCAGTTTGTATTCGGAAGAAAAAAACGTCCGTATTCCCTTTTCGGTAAAATAGTCGTCTTGCGGTCCCAATACGGCGCGGACAACCGCGCAGCTCTCGATTTTCGGCGGTTCTATACCGCGTTTTTCGAGTCCCGCGACTTTAGGTGAAACCGTATTGAAATACAATAAATCCTCTTTTTTGAGGGGGCGTCCGAGATAGCCGCCGATACCGCATTTGACGTTTGTCGAGTAGCTGTCCATGACTTTTTTTAGAAAAAAACCGCCGTGTACCGCAAGATATGCGCGGCAACCGCTTTGAGCAAAGCCGCAGCTTAATACGTCGCCTTTTTTGACCGCGACCGCCCGATAACGCGGTATAGACACGCCGTTTAATTCGGGCGAAACATCCGCGCCCGTAACGGCGATCACCGCATCGGAGGTAAATTCTCCCGACAAGCCGATTAGGGTCATCTCTATCGCGCTCTCGCCTCCGGCGTTTCCGACCAAAATATTTGCGACCTCGTACGCTTTTTTGTCCATCGCACCCGACGCTTGAAAGCCGAAAGCCATATAGCCTCTCCGTCCTGCGTCTTGTATCGTCGTAACGGGTCCGACGTTTGTGATACGGATTCCCATCTATACGACCTCCTCGCGGCAAACATAGCTGCCGCGCTCAACTTCCTTTTGGATACGCGCATATTCAGTCATATCGATAGGGTCAAACACGATATAGTCGCCCGCATTGTAAAGAAACGGATTTTTTCGGTTCGGGTCATACGGCTTTATCGGGGTTCTTCCGATGAGCTGCCACCCGCCGGGCGACGCTAAAGGGTATATACCCGTCTGTTCTCCCCCGATTCCTACGGAGCCTTCGGGGATTTTAGTACGCGGATTTTTGAGCCGCGGAGTGATAAGCCGCTTGTCCATGCCGCCCAAATACGGAAAGCCCGGCAAAAAGCCGAGCATATAAATCAAGTATTTTCTTCCCGAATGAAGCTCTATAATTTCCTTTTCCGTGAGACCCGTATGAGCCGAAACTTGAGGCAAATCCTCTCCGAACTCTCCCCCGTACGCTACGGGGATACGGACGACGCGAGCCGCCGCGCTTCCCGCCGTTTTCGGCGAAAAATCCGTCCGTGTCAACGTATCGCAAAGTGCGTTAAAACCGATTTCTTTCGGGTCGTAACAGACTAAGAGGGAGCGAAAGGTCGGCACGAGCTCCGTGATTCCTTTGACGGGATTTTGTTTTAGATAACCGTACGCGCCCTTGACCCTCGCGTTTAATTCATCGCTTATCTCCCGCCCGAATTCCAAAACGAGAGCGGTGTCGCCCGCGGGTAAAATGCGTATTTCTCCAATATGTTCAGACATTTTGTCACACCTAATTTATGCGGATTGCAATTCGCATTATTTGTTAAAGAAACCTAATTCCTCGACCTTTTCAAACCACGTCTTGCAAGTCGTTTTGAGCTTCGGCGCATATGAAATGCACTCTCTCATCAGCTTTAGGATCGCGATATTGATTTCCTTATCAAAGCCGTCGATAGACGGAATGAGTTCGCCGTACATATCTATCATGCCGCTTTCCGATGCGGTATAGATCGCCCGTTTTTGGTCCTCGTCGGAGTGAAGGACGTCGGCTTTTTCCGTGAGGAACGCAAGAGCGGCTATAAGCGCGTTTGCGCCCCAATCCGACACCGTCGCGGTGATGATATGGTCTGCCGCCGTGTCCGCGGCAATACCCCCGCCGCAACCGCAGCGGCAGCGTCCCTCCGCAGCATACGGAATATATTTATAGAGGTGTTCGGCGATTGCGCCCATGCCTATCTCGTTTCCGAGATCGCCGATAGCGATCGTCGGGATTTTCGCCGCTTGTACGGTTTTAAAGAAAATATCCGTTTTTGCTTCGAGCGCGGTCACGTCGAGACCCGTCGCATTGTGATAAACTCCCCTCTTATTTGAACCCGGAGCTTCCGTCGAGACGACTATAGGCGCGGGGGCTTTTTTTAGAATATCCTTCGCTTGCGTTTCGGCTTTTTTCTTGTCCTTTGAGAATGAGATAACGCCCATAGACACGGGATAATTTTTTACGTCGTCGATATTCTCATAGAGGTGCAAGCCCATCACATAGGCGAGATTTTTGACGGCTATAAGGTTGTCTTCGGGGCAAACGATGACGGGTTTTGCGTTAAACGCCTTGTAGAGCGCACGCGCAATAAACATTGCGCCGATGATCCCGTCCATTTCGGCTTTTTTGTGAGAAAGGAGAACGAACCCCGTCACGATATAGACGATATCCCCCTCTTTTACATACTTTATTAGCTGTTCCGCCGCATTTATCGAGAGCGGCGCCCCCGTATATTCTCTCGCCGCGGGATATAGGATACGGCAAACTCCGTACCCACGCGGATCGAGATTCATGAGATTGTCGAGATTTTGTCCGATATTTAATTTAGTCAATTCTTCTTGCGTCATTTTTTTTCGCAACGTGACGTTGCATCCTCCTTCGCGGTCGAAACTTTATTTGTTTCTTTGATTTTGGTTAGGTGTCAATTTGCGTCCAATAGATCCGAGCCGTCTCCGTCGTATCCGACCCAATACTCGTCTGGATACTGTTTCTTGTACTCTTCAAAGCCCGCTTTCCTCAGTATCAAGCAATTTTGATACTGCTCTTTGATAAACTTTATGAGCACAAAATCCCCTCTTTCAAACCTACTGTTTGAACTGCAATATCTATTTGGTATCTTATCGCCGGCGTCCTCCCCGGTTAGAACGGAAACCGAATAAAGAGACTTTTTAAACCCGTTCTTCTTTCCGTTATGCGCTCCGACAAACTCGACTATTCCGATATAGGTAACCGCATTATCCGCTTTATTTATCCGCTCATAGATATGCTTATCCGCATAGCCGTAGATAATTTTCCAAATAATTATCGGCAAGACAAATACGACAACCAAAATCGAGCCGAGCAAGTATTGTTTAGAAACGAACATAAAGACTAATGCTCCGATCCCTAAGAATAACGCTGTCATTCCGCAAGTAACACTTGATACAATTCTTTTTTTCAATTCGCTTGTTTCAAATTTATAACTCATTTTACGACAGCCCTTCCAAAATTGTATTAGGCGTATGACATCGCCTCTTTTAAAATCAGCCATTCTGCATTAAATCAAGCCGACATTTGAGATTCTTCACTTCGTTCAGAATGACACTCACTTCTTTTAAATCCGCCATTCTGCATTCTGCATTAAATCAAGCCGACATTTGAGATTCTTCACTCCGTTCAGAATGACATCTACTTTATATGTTTCCTCAACTTTCAACTTTCAACTTTCAATTTTCAACTTCTACTTGTCCGTTTCTTGATGAAATTCTTCCAAAAGCGCGTCTTGTATCTTTTTCAAAAGTCCGGCGGCTTTGCCTCCGACCTTTTGTCCGTCGACCTCCGACACTCCCATTGCAAGCTGTCCCGCGCTCGATATGATTACTTCGTCCGCGGTAAAGACGTCGGAGAGAGTAAACGGAGTTTCGTCCACGGGTATCCCGACCTTTTTGCACATTTTGATGATGTGCATTCTCGTAATTCCCGGTAAAATTAAGTGGTCGGTAGGCGCGGTGACAAATTTACCGTCGCGTATGATAGACACATTGCTGTGAGCGCATTCCGTGACGCGTCCCGCACGGTGGAGAATGGTCTCGTCGCAGCCGATACTCTCGGCTTTTTGCGACGCCATGACGCTCGGCAAAAGGTTGAGAGTCTTTATATTGCAATGCAAAAACCTCGTGTCCTCGGCCGTAATGACCTTGAGCTTTTGATTGACGTCCTTTATCTTTGCGGGCTTGAGGACTATCCAAATGTTCGCCTTTATGGCGGGGTCAAAGGAATGATTGCGGATTTGCGTCCCGCGTGTCGCTTGCCAATAGACAAAAAGGTCGCCCGTCTCGACTTTTTTTACCATGTCGTATAGGAGGGCTTTCATCTCCGCTTTTGTGACGGGGAGATTGATATCGAGAAGCCCCGCGCTGTTAAAAAATCTGTCGATGTGGTCGTCAAGCGCGTAAATCTTGTAATTTCGGCTGTAAGTAGCGTCGTATACGCCGTCGCCGAAAAAGCACACTCTGTCGTTGAACGGAACGGTCATTTTGTCCAATTCGTCAAACTTTCCGTTATAGTAGCCTAAGTTTTTCATTAAATTTCCTCCGATTTAAAATCGCAATATTTGTCGTGCTAATATTATATTACTCCGCAAAAAAAAAGTAAAGAGATATCGACCGCTTTTTTTGCATGATTTTCACAAACCCTCAAAAAAGCTTTAAAATATCCCTGAAAAAACAATTTTTATTTTAATTATTGTTGATCGTATAGTTGTTAAAAACGACAAAACTCTCGCCGATATAAATATTTTTCTCAATAATTACATCACTTCCGTTGGTATCAAGCATTTCAAATGTCAAAAGTTCAAAAATATATTCATTTTTATTTTTATAAATCCATTCCAAAACAATATACCCATTTACAATTTCTTTTACCGCTGAAATATTAATGTATGCAATATTTGTATATCCCACAACTAAAAAGACGATTTTTCCGGTTTTCCTATCAAAAAGCAACATCTCCTCGGCTTGTGAAATTTCAAACATTGTGATATACTTTTTTGTGTTTTTTTGATAAAGCACATCCTCAGCTTCTATTGCAACGGATTTGTTCTCGTAACTGTATCTCGCCAAAAGCCTACCTGATAAAAAATCCTCGATATAATCAACGTAACTTTCATCAAACTCGGCTTGTATTTTAAAATTATCTAAACGATCTATCATAACGATATGTTTGTTTTCGGATAAAATAATATCAATGATTCTGCCTTGCGCAAAAATATCCGAAACAAAACCGATCGCCAAATCATCGGTTTTTTGCACGGTTTTTCCGATATAACATGTCAATTCATATGAAATAGGAATTTCAATACTCTGAATTTCATTTTTAACCCTTATCACCATAGCCGGATAAGCGACGGTCGTTTTAAAGTCACCTTGTAACATTTTCACCGTCGAGGGCGGTATAAACTGTTCTGTCGGTGGCGCGTAGTGTAGAGAATACAAATTACTTTGAGGGATCATTTGATAAAAACCTATCGCAAAAAATGCCGTCAAGCAAACTAAAAAGAGAGTTTTGGAAAATCCGTTTTTTACATGTGCCATTTTAATTAAACCTCAACACATCCGCTATTTTACTTTTGATTGCCAGCAATATCGGCACGAGCGATAAACTCAATGTAACCAAAGAGACTATCAACACGGATAAAACGGCATTTGATAAATTAAACGCAATTAAATATCCCCCAATCGGCGAAAGCATTTGTATTTGCACTATCAAACCGACAAAAAAACCGATGGGTACAAAAATCAAAGCGGAAATAAGAATGATAAGACTTATTTCAAACATCATAAAAGCTATCAATTCAAAATCCGTCGCCCCAAAGGATTTTCTTAAAGCGATCTCTTTTGTTCTATCTCTCAAAGAAAAATACATAAGAGTTACGGCAACCAAACACATAACAATCATTATAACATTAACGATAATGTTTGTTGTTTTTGTCGATTGCTCACCGATCGCTTCCAAATATCTTTCTTGTTCCGCACGACAAGTAACAAACGGAAACAGTACTCCGGCATCTTTTAAATCACCCTTTATTTTGTTAAGTGTCTCGGTCGAAGCCGTGTGTCCGAATATTGCAAGTGCAATCAGTTCCGTTTCTTGCGCGTTATAAACGGTATATATTTCAATCTCTATTGCTCGATCCAAACGGTTTTTTATCACATTATCAATTGCGTAAATATTTCTTTTCACGTCATCTGTTTCAGACAATATTCCAACGATTGTATATTTTATGTTTGATACGGTTAGTGTCCTTCCTATCGACTCTCCCGAACCGAAAAGAAATTCCGCATATCCCTCATTGATCAAAATATTGTTCTCAGACCCTATTTTATCCGCTTGATTTAGCAATCTCCCCCGAACAAGCCGCGTGTTCTGCGTTGCACCTATAAATTCTCTCGATGGAAATGTCATTACCTCTGAAAAATTTGCAACCGTATTTATGGCAATTTTAATATTTACACCACTAAAGCTGACATTCCCGCTTGTTTTTCTTCCGAACAAATTGTATCGGCATTCTTGATAATTATCCAAAACCGTTATTAACTTTTCGCTGTCGGAACCGCTTACCTCTATCATGACCACGTTATCCGAAGTGTTGTTAAAAGCTTTATAATTTACATGTATAATAGTTTCGCGTATAAAAAAGCCAACGATTAAACAAGCGATTGCTATCCCTATACCTAATATAATCAGATACGCTCTCGGCTTGTTTTTCCAAATATTTCTATCCGCTTGTTTGACTATGTCAAATATTTTGTTTTTCATGCTTTTTTCAGTTTTCCCGTTTCTTTTTCCAAAAGATAAATATTATCCATTGCCTTTGCGACGTTTTGATCATGCGTTACTACAAAAAGCGTCGTGCCGAAATTTTTATTGATTTCGCAAAATAAGGATATGATATCCGCTTTTGTTTTTGTATCCAAATTGCCCGTGGGCTCATCCGCAAAAATTATTTGCGGCTTATTGATCAACGCTCTCGCAATCGCAACACGCTGTTTCTCTCCACCCGAAAGAGTATCTACGGTGCTTTCAGTTTTATCGGACAATGACAGCTTTAAAATCAATTCTTTGTAATAGCTTTCCTCTCCGCAATCCCTCTTATCGGAATATTCTAAAGGTATTTTTATGTTTTCACTTACGCTCAAGCCGTCAATTAGGTTATAGGATTGAAATACAAAACCAAAATTTTCATTTCTTATCTTCGGATACTTTTTCTTTTGGATCTTGACATCAATATCGTTCAAAAGATATTCGCCCGTGTCAAATGTTTCAAACAGTGATAAGATATTAAGCAGTGTGCTTTTTCCGCAGCCCGTTTCCCCCAACACAGCGGTACTCGAACCGTTTTTTATGGTCAAATTTAATTCGTTTAAAATCATTCTGTCAAATTTTTTTACGATGTTCTTCAATTCGATGATATTATTTGACATAGAAATCACCGTTTTGAAAATCGACCGAAGCCCCTTTTCCGTCTAAAACATTCTTTATAACGCAATATCCGTAAAAATTTACGCCTAAAAGCACTTGAACTGATTTCATGGTTTCTCCGTCAACATAAACAAAACTCTTTACCTCGTTAAGTATGGCATACGCGGTATCGTTTCTTCCGATATCGCTCGCCTTTATAACTTTTTCATTTTCTTTCCGTTGATACTGTATCAAAAAAACACTTTCTTCCGTTAAAAAAAACAAATCCTCGTTGTCGAGTTTTATCGTAAACTTCACATAATTACCGGAAAGATTTAAATAATCAGCCCAAATAATCTCCGCTTGTGTTTTTTCTTGTGCGCCCAAATACACACCGAAAACGTCGCCGATCTTACAAAGTGAGGTTGAATATATGCTTTGATAAAAATCCGCATACAACTCCGCAAACACTTTCAATCGTACAACTCCGTCTTTAAAAAAGATTATTTGTCCGCTTTGCTCCGCGACAACGGGTACCCCGTCTTTCAATCCTATGGTATCTCCTGCTTTTATTTTATCGCCCATCTTTAGCGCAAAGCTGTCTAACTCGATATCTCTATAAGATAAATCTACGTCAAAATAAAGCTTTGTTTCAAAAATTCTCTCCACGATAGGTATTTGATACTCATATACTTCAATTTTTTTATATCCGCTTAAATCAAAAGCGGGAGTGGGGCTTCCGATTTCTTCGGATTTAGTCGGAATAAAAATCTCGTTATCCGCTTTTGTGTTTTTGTTAAGCACAATAACCGTTCCCGTCATACCCGCAATAAGTATGACGATCACCAACATTTGAAACCATTGTCTTTTCATAAAAAATCATTCCTTTCTTTTACGGATTGAATATCACCGCAATTGTTATAAAAATAAGAGGCAAGAGAATAATATGCCCGATATAAAATTTCATTGAATGTCTGCCTATAAAGGCAAACATCTTCTCGTTTTTTATAAAAAAGTTAGGCAAAAGACTTTGCTTCTTTTTTTCATAAAACAGCTTTCCCAACAGCCCGCCGACAAAAAAGCTGAAAAACATCGGGAAAAGATAAAGATTGTCATTATAAAGCTTTAGCTTCTTCGATAATCCGAACCATTCCAAAGGGCTTGCGCTTAAATCGGGAATAAAGACCATGACCAATACGGTGACTACGGCAAGCACCGCTACGACTATGATATGTACCTTAATGCTTTTTTTCCTAATCAATTCAAAAAGCAACATGCAATAAAAATAAATAAAGAATACACCGTAACCGACGATTACCGCATATCTTATAAAAACACTACACAATAAGTTCGCTATGACCATAGCGCAGACAAAAATCCCGATATTGACCGCCCTTTTGACGTTGCTTTTGCTCAATGTGGAGGATATTCCGGAAATGATAAAAAAAAGCTGCCACCCCAAAAATTTCAACCCTTCAAAAAACGGTGAATAATACAAAAATTTCATACACCATTCGGCAAATATATAAATCTCACTTGTCCGCGAAATAAACTCCCAATCTTGTAAATATATATATCGATAAAAAAAGTAAAACAGATGATAAATGATCATTGCAAAGATCAAAAAGCCTCGCAAAAAATCCAATTCCCAAATTCGTTTGTTTTCCGTCTTTATTTTTTCCATCATGTTTCCCGCCTATATTTAAAATCGTATCTTCGCTGACGCGAAAATACGATTTTAAACAAGTTTAATAAATGCGCCGTTTTTTATTTCATAGATAAAGCGATTTCATTTCCTCGCCGTTCATTATCAAGCTGAATGTTTTTTACAATTACCTCATATTCTTTTCCGTCGTCGTTATTCTCAAAGACAAAGATGATATTGTCTCCCCAATAGCATACGTTGCCGTCTTGCATGATCGGCACGACTTTGAAGTCAAAGCTATTGTAATACTGCGCGGATCCGAGATTGATATTGTTAGGATCGGGAACGTCGCAATCTTGCGTATCTGCTTCATACGGATTATTCCGTGTCGCTACAAAGCCGTAAATTTGGAACACCCCGTGTTCGGAATATGCCCTTTTTAAGGTCACATAACGGCTTAAATCATTCATAGAGGTAGATCCGAAGTATTTATAATTGTATTGCCCCGCCGCGGAATAAAAGTTATGGTCGATACCTACCGAATTTCTTACTATAAGACTGCCGTTCCTATCAACGCTCCAATAAGAAGAAAATACCTTTGTCTTATCGTCCGCAAAGAACTTTCCGTCGTTCGTCAATTCGATATCAACCTTTACGGTCGTTTCCAACCCCGCAAAAACGAGCTTGATTCCCGTGATTTTGCGAACCTCGATTGTTTCGTCCCAATAGAGCGCGGCTTTTACGCTGAAGTAAAAGTAACAGTGCCACGCTCCGACCGCCCCCGACGGATACCAAAATTTTAATCCGCAATCCAAATCGTCCGTGTTCTCTCCTGTTACACCTAAATATTCGTAACTGCTTCCGGCAAGCATCTTCGTCGTATGTACGGGGATCACAAACTCGGCGGCATGGAGCTTGTCTACTGACGCATAATACTTCGTAAAATCCACGTTATCGGCATAAAAGCTCATGGTTTCATTCGCCCACGGAAGCGGTTCGGGCTTAATTTTGTCGCCTATAGACAGCCCTATAGACAGCCCTATTATCGTAATTAAACAAACAAGAGCGGCTAAAATAATAATTTTTTTTTTCTTTTCCATCAAACGACCTCCGCTTATATTGGTTTGATCATCGTGCTAATCTTTGTACCGGAATAATCGACGAAAAATCCGCTCAACTTATCGATTTCAATTGAATAATGATCTCTAATCCATTTGTCCTCGTCGTCGCTTGAACTGGTACTTTCAAATTCCCCTTTTCTGGTCACGGTTATCACTTGCAAATAATAGGTTGAAATAGTAGCTACCGCCGAACGAACGATCATGCAATCTTCTTCATCTGCGTCTTCAGTATAAGCACCGCCCTTTTCAAAAATCAATGCCTCGGAGTTTCCCCATTTTGTTCCGCCGCCCATCCCGAAAGCTAAGCCCGCCGCTTTTATCGAAGCCTCCACTGAAAAGGTTTTTATGTACTCGATTTCGGTCAATCTTCTCAAAGCGATTTCGCTTGTCGTACTCATGCCCTTTGTATGCTTTACCTCTGTTCTGTAAATCTCTTTTTGATAAGAAGCTATCCCCTTGCATTCGTATATAATCATAAGTTGCCCTCCGGCTTTCTTATCATCTCCCTCAAAACCGCTGAAGCTATGAGAAATTATCTTATAATTGTTCTCCGCGGCAAATTGATCGGCATCATATATACCGTATGCTTTCAAAAGATACAACACATCATCATCTGCAACAGAATCAAAATATTCCGAAGCACTCACATATCCCCGTTGAATAGGATAAACGATAAATCCGACAGCGACTAACGCCGCGATCATAACGGATAGAACTAAAACATTTACTCTTTTATAAAAAAACTCTTTCATATCTCTTTCTCCTTTTTATTTATTTTATTTTTTCGCACGAATAATACTGCGAAGTGATCGAATAAAACGTCTCCGTTCTGTAATAAGCATAATAGCTGTGATCCTTTACTGTGTCTGTACGGATAATTGTATTCTTGTTGAATGAGGTGTCCCCATAAATATCCACATCTTTTGTATCTTCTGTTAGTTTGAATTTTATTATACGGTACTGGCGAGCTACAATATTTTGTATAATAGCATATGTACCTATATCCTCTATTGATTTTATTTCTTTGGAATAGGTCGCTCTAAATCCGTATCCCGTTGTTTGCGTCGTCGTTATTTCGCTCGCAAAGCGTGCGATAGCTTCGACCTCTACGACAACGCCGTTTACCGCCATTCCTCCGCTTACGTTAAACAAACTACCCGTTATATTCGATGTTTCGGTAGTTTCACCTACATACATAGACAGTATTCCTTTGACCTTGGTCGTATCCTCCGACTCTCTTAGTACCGAAACGTCAAGCTCCTCTTCTATCACTATATTTTGATATTCTTCTTTCTCCTTATGCGATCTGAGAAGCGCGTAAGCGTAGATCCCCTCCGTGTAAAAATCAATGAAATCATATCCCGTCATATTCTGACGGACATATTCATATGCCTCTGCGGTACAATAGTCCTCTGTATGTCCCGCGCCGTAAGCCGTCACCACGGATCCAGCTTGCCCTAACGACAAAAACACAAATGTGCTTAAAAGTAATATCGCAATCGACATTACGATTAAATTAAGTTTTTTCTTTGCTCCAACCATCTTAAAAATCTCCTTTTTTAGTAAAATTGGGAATCTTTGCTTCATTATATCAAAAAATTTTCCGCTTGTCAATAGTTTTTTGAAAAAATGTTTATTTTTTTTTTTTTTTGAAAATTGATATATATTAAACTATTTAATATTATTTGCAAAAAATATGCCGTAAAGCCTTGTTTTTTTTGAAAAAGTAGCATATAATTAGACTGCTGTCTAAGAATCTAAAAATCCTAAATGCGGCAAATACGGCGAACGGAAAGTTTGCCGCAAAAAGGAAGCCGACGGGACTTATTCCGCGGTTTCAAAGGAGTAAAGGCTATGCCGAAAGAAAGGTACAATCCGTATGACAATTTTTTAGGCGTGATGGATCACGCGGCGAACATCATGGGAATGAAGCCCGACGACTACGTCACGCTCCGTTACCCCGAACGCGAGCTTAAGGTGTCCCTTCCCGTCCGCATGGACGACGGGTCGATCAAGGTATTCGAGGGCTACCGCGTGCAGCATTCCACCCTTTTAGGACCCGGAAAAGGGGGTATCCGCTATCACGAACATATCGATATCGACGACGTAAAAGCCCTCGCGGGCATGATGACCTTTAAGTGCGCCGTCGTGGGCATTCCGTACGGCGGCGCAAAGGGCGGCGTAGCGGTCGATCCAAAGACCCTAAGCTGCGGCGAATTGGAACGCCTCACACGCCGCTATACCGCCGCTATTCTGCCTATAATCGGACCTCAAAAGGACGTCCCCGCGCCCGACGTCGGGACAAACGCTCAAATCATGGATTGGATAATGGACACCTATAGCATGAACATGGGCTACCCCGTCCACGGCGTCGTCACGGGCAAAAGTATCGAGGTCGGCGGTTCTCTCGGACGCAAGGAGGCGACGGGACGCGGCATCACTATCATCGCGCTCCAACTCTTAGCAAAGCTCGACAAGCCGCCTAAGGGCATAAAAATCGCCGTACAAGGCATGGGAAACGTCGGAAGCGTTTCCGCTCAGCTCCTCTCCGACGCGGGCGCGCTCATCACGGCGGTCAGCGACGTTTCGGGCGGCGTCTATTCTCCGTCGGGGCTTGACGTCGCGGCAATCACCGCGTTTTTGGACGGAGGAAAACGCCGCCTTTCGGAATACAATGCGCAAAACGTCACGCATATCACCAACGAGGAGCTTCTCTCCTCAGACTGCGAGCTGTTGATTCCCGCCGCTCTCGAACACCAAATCACGGAACACAACGCAAAGCATATCCGCGCTAAAATCATTGTCGAGGGCGCGAACGGTCCGACGACGGAGGAAGCCGACGCGATTTTAAAAGCCCGCGGAATCACCGTGGTACCCGACATTCTCGCCAACGCGGGCGGCGTGACGGTATCGTACTGCGAATGGGTTCAAAATATTCAATCGGTACTTTGGGACATCGACAACGTAAACGACTTTCTTGCAAAAATCATGAAAAAGGCGTTCGGAGAGGTCTACGCCGCCGCCGCCCAATACGATTGTACTCTAAGAAACGCCGCCTATATCGTCGCCCTCAAGCGCGTATCCACGGCGCATAAATTAAGAGGAATTTTCCCTTAAGCAGCGGCAGCGTGATGCTGCACTTATTGCCTAAAAAAATAGGTTGAACCGCAATGCGGTTCAACCTATTTTTCTATCCCTAAGTTTTATTCCCTTTACGCTATCGAGGTTGTTTCCGTCGGAGTAGGCGCGGGCGGGGTGTTGTTTCTGTTTGCTCCGTTGCCGAAAAAGCCTTTCTTTCTCCTAAACGGCATAGGTCTTACCTCTCTCCCGTCGGGCAAGCCGTCGCCGTCCGCGTCGTCGCGAAATTCACCTCTGCCGACTTCTTCGTCAAGCGCACCGATCTGTCCGTACGTCCGACCGACACCCGAATTTCTCCGACCGCCGCGACTTGTACCGCCGTTATAACCGCTCGTTCCGTTGTTGTATCCTTGATTATAACCGTTCGTTCCGTTGTTCATTCCTTGATTCAAGCCGTTTGTTCCGCTATTCGTTCCGTTGTTGTAACCGCTTGTCCCGTTATTATATCCTTGATTCAAGCCGTTGAAACCGCGGTTTGTACCGCCGTTCGTTCCGTTGTTCATGCCTTGATTCAAACTGTTCGTTCCGTTATTCATACCGTTATTCAAGCCTTGATTCAAACCGTTCGTTCCGTTATTCATACTGTTATTCAAGCCTTGATTTAAACCGTTCGTTCCGTTATTCATACCGTTATTCACACCTAGATTTAAACTGTTCGTTCCGTTATTCAGTCCTTGATTTAAACCGTTCGTTCCGTTGTTCAGTCCTTGATTCAGACCGTTTAAGCCTTGATTCAAAAGCGACGAGGCTTTTGCTTTGACGGTTTTTTCGCGTGTTGCGGTTGCACCCTTATATTCTGCTTTTACCGTGAGTTTTACATCTGTGTCTTCGTTCGGCGCGGTATACTGACCCGCGTTAGAGATGACGTCGGTTTTGTCGCTCGTCCACGTCAGCTTGACCTTATCGTTTTCCGCATATTTCGTCGGAAGGGTAAGATGCGCCGTCACGTCCCCGTCGCCGACCTGCGAAATCGCCCAGTCCGCGGCTTTTTTTGCTGCCTCTTGATTTTTTTGGTTTTTGCACGAACCGAGTAACGCCGTCATCGCGACAACCGC
>JAITOQ010000032.1 GCA_031289865.1 Clostridiales bacterium | reverse complement strand
AAGAGATACGCTTACGAAGAGGCTGACCATGCGTCGAGATTCGGAGAAATGTTGGGAGACGTACTTACCTCCTCGACAAAGAAAAATCTCGAACTCCGTGCGCTTGCGGAAAACGGCGCGTGCGAAGGAAAATTGAAAATCGCAAAGCGCGCAAAGGAACTCGGTTATGACGCAATCCACGACAGCGTTCACGAAATGGCAAAGGACGAAGCCCGTCACGGAAAAGGCTTTATCGGGCTTTTGAACCGCTATTTCAAATAAAATACCGAGTGCAAAATTAAAGATGATAGGTGCGGCGTTATACCGCACCTCATTTTTTTAGCATCAAAAAGCCCATAACATAATCATACCCCGTTTCGGTATGCGGTATCATACAGCCGCTGCAATCCTTTAAACCGTTGGACAAGATTGTAAAATTCCCTTTGCAATCCAACCTATAGAGCGGACAATAACAAAACATACAATTTTTTTGTACGCCGCCGTGGCAAGTCGTATAATACTCGCAATCCGTATTTGAATAATATCGGTAACTGTTTTTTTCGTTCATTCCTTTGACATTCCCCGTATAAAGAGTTATAATATATATGGTTGCAATTCTCACATGTATCACTTAACAGTGAAAAAATTTGATAAATAATATAAGGATTGATAAGCTTTTATGGAACACGAACCCGCCGATTGGCTGTACCAAAAACGCATCGCTCACAGAGGTTTGCACAACGACCTATACCCGGAAAATTCGCTTGCCGCCTTTAAAAACGCAATCGAACACGGGTACAATATCGAAACCGATCTCTATATCCTAAAGGACGGAAAGATCGCGCTCTTTCATGACCTCCATATAAAACGCATGTGCGGAACGGACGCGAAAATCACCGACCTTTCCTCAGAGGAGCTAAAGGGATGCAAGCTCAAAAATACAGAGGAAACCATTCCCCTTCTTGAGGATCTCTTAAATCTTGCGGAGGGAAAAACGGGACTGCTTTTGGAGTTTAAATCCATGTCCTTTTCGGGAAAGCTCGAAGAGGTCGCCTACGAAATTCTCAAAAATTATAAGGGCGATTATGCGGTTCAGTCCTTTAATCCGTATTCGGTTTTGTGGTTTAAAAAGCATGCGCCGACAATTTATCGCGGACAGCTCGCATCCTCTTACGAAGGCAACCGCCTACAAAAAAGCCTCACTTACGCTCTAAAATCCCTACGTTTCCGAAAGCTGAACAAGCCCGATTTTATCGCATACGACATTAAGCATATCCCTAACCGCTATATCGAAACGGCTAAAGAAGAGGGCAAAAAAATCCTCGCATGGACGGTCAAAACTCCCGAAGAATTGGAACGTGCAAAGGAAAATTGCCACAACTACATTTTTGAAGGCTTTGTTCCGGAGGACAAAGCGTGACGTTTTACCGGTCATCATAGGATAAAACTTTCTTTATAAGCCCGTTTACCGATTTGTTTATTCAGAATTTTACCCCTCACGAGTCAAGCCAAGATTCGTCAAGGGGTATTTTTGTTGCATAAAAAGAATGATTTAAAAGCACCCTATTTTATTCACCGCAAAAAATATCGTAGTTTCGGGTATCGTAAAGCCTCCGTGGTTTATCTCATAGCCGCCGTGGTCTGTCGTAATGATAATCAGCCAATCCTCGTTCTCAAAATTTTCACGCGAATACACCGCGTCGATCAGCTCGTTTCCCGCACTCTCCGCATCTTGAACGGCGGCGGCGTACTCTTTCTTTTTTAGATCAAAGCCGTAGCTGTGTCCCGCGTGATCCGTATATTCAAAGATTCCGAATATTGCGCGTTCGCCCGAAGCGATTCCGCTTTTCATCGCGTTTTTTGTCCCCGTGTCGTCGGTAGACAGCGCGTAACGTATCGGATAATTGTATTCGGAGGCTTTTTCAATTTCACCCTTGTAGGTCACTGTAAAATGATTTTTCCACGAGACCGAAAAACTCGTCTCGATCCCGCTCTTACCGAACGTATATATGACGCTTTCAACGTCGGGAGAAAGGGTGTACTCGTTGTCGTACACCTTGTGGGTATCCGCATAAACTCCCGTAAAAAACGTCGCCCAACCGGGAGCCGTCCACGTTTCTTGCTCTCCTATCGTTTGCCCGCCCGCGTAACCGAGGTACAAACCTCCGCTTTTTGCGACGCGCTGTATCGCGCTATCCTCCGTAAAATTTACCGCGTTCGCTAAAAATCCGTCGTATCCTATAAACAGTAGCATCGGAGTTTTGCCGCTTTCGTTGTACCTAACGTGATTAAGTATTACAGAATAGAGCGCATTCTGAGGTATTCTATCTTGCGAAGTATTCTCGAAAAGCCCGCTTTCGTCGAGTTTCTTCAAATAATTGTTGAGATAAGCCGCTTTTGAGACTTGTATACCGCCGTACACCGCCCCGCCGATTACGGCGACCGCAACAAAAATTATAACGACGGTTTTTAAAATTCTTTTTTTCATCATTTCACCATATACATTCTGATTACGCCCTCAAGCTCATTCAGTATCCCGCTAAATTGACGGTATTCCTTGACGACGCTTTTCAGTCCCGTGAATGCAATTTTTATCAATTTTATATCCCGTAATTCTAAGGTGTAACGAAGCCCGTCCATCATAAAGAGTACGGTGTCGCGATCGGTCTCCGACGCATACCGTTCCGCAAGCCGCTTAAAATCCTTTAACAGATAATCCGACTTGTCGTTTAACGCGCTGTTGACCAAAATCGTTTCCGAGTCCATTCGGTCGGTTTCGCCGATGACGATTTCCTTATCCGCAAAAAGCAAGTTTTTGACATGCTCTAAAAAAGGCTCGACGACGTTTTCCGAAAAGCGTTTGTAGCTGTCCTCCGCACGCGCTTCGGGAAATACCGTCGTGATAAATTCGACAAAATTGATCGTGCCGTTGTCAAAATCATACAATAGATTGACGATGAGCGCGACGGCTTTTTTAGGCAAGGCTGGCATTTTGAAATGCACCTTTGTCCCGAACTTGTACAGACAATTTCTAAATTCCTTATCGTAATCAAAGCCCGTCATACAGTCCGCAACCAAATTTTTGAGTAATTCGTTTGACGCGACAGCGGACAAAACCCCCGATATTCTCGCGGAATTTAAAATCAATTTGGAATGAATCATCTCGTAACACGCCGAATCCAACGCGTGAAACGCTTGCGCTTCTCTATTCGCCATAATCCCTAACTCCGATCGCAAAAACGCGAACCAATGTTTATTTTAAACCGT
>JAITOQ010000014.1 GCA_031289865.1 Clostridiales bacterium | reverse complement strand
AGTTAAAAGTTGAAAAGTAAGGATAACAAGAGAGGTGATTCGGAGAAATCGTTTGAGATTCTTCGCATTCGCTCAGAATGACATCCGCTTTTTTATCGGAGCGAAGCGACACCGCAACTTTCAACTTTCAACTCTTACTCTATTCGGAGCGAAGCGACACCGCAACTTTCAACTTTCAACTTTCAACTTTCAACTCTTACTCTACACTTATATAGTAGTAATAATGCGGCTGTCCCCCGTTCGCCGCGGAAAATTCCAAATTCGGAAAAGCCTCTTGCAGGCTTTCGAGATCGGAGGCGGCGGCTTCGTCCGTGACGCCGTTGCCGTAAAAGAGGGTGACTACCTCTGATCTTTCGTCGAGTAATTTTTCGACGGTGCGTTTTAAGACCGCAAGTACGGACTTGTCCTTTGCGACGATTCCGTTTTCGGTGATGCCGATGACGTCGCCGACCTTTAATTTAAAGCCGTCCATAGCGGTATTTTTTACAGCATAGGTCACTTGACCCGCTTTTATCTTTTTTGCCGCCTGCGACATTGCGACGAGGTTTTCTTCTATAGAAAGGTCGGGTGAAAAGACCATGAGCGCGGCAATTCCCTCCGATATATTAGTCGTCGGTACGACCTTGACGGGGCGATCCGCAAGCTCACGCGAATGCTCCGCCGCCATGATGACGTTTTTGTTATTCGGTAAAATCAAGACGCTCTCCGCATTGACCGAATTGACCGTGTCTTGAAAGTCCTTTACGCTCGGATTCATGGTTTGACCGCCCTCTATTACGCGGTCTACGCCCATGTCTTTAAAAATCGCCTCTAAGCCCGCGCCCGACAGTACGGAAATCAGTCCGATAGGCTTTCGCTCGCTCCTAAACTTTTCTTTTAGAGCGCGGTTTTGCACAAGCATGTTTTCAATCTTGATTTTGTCAATCTCGCCCAAACGCAGCGCGTGCATGAGAGCTTGGTCGGGGTTGTTTGTGTGGACGTGAACCTTGACCAAATACAAGTCGCCTATCACTATTACGCTGTCGCCGATTTCGCAAAGCGTGTCGCGGAATTTGTCAATATCGGATTCGGTGGTCTTCGGAAAGATATTCGTGACGAAAAACTCCGTGCAATACGCGTACTTGATATCCTCAAGGTCGTGAATGTCCGCAAAAGGCATTTCGACCGCGCTTTCCGCGTCCGCGCTCCCGCCCGTCTCCTCCGTCGGTATCTCTATCCCCGCCATGACTTGATAAAAGCCGCGAAGCACATAAATCAGCCCTTTGCCGCCCGAATCGACAACCCCCGCTTTTTTGAGAACGGGTAACATTTCGGGGGTTTCGCGCAAGACGTCCTCGGCTTTGTTGAGGATCAGCTGCATAAACACGAGAAAATCGTTGTTTTTTTGCGCCACGCTCTCCGAATACTCCGCGGTCATACGGATTACGGTCAAGATTGTTCCCTCTTTAGGCTTTGTGACCGCGCTGTAAGCGACCTCCGTCCCGCGCCGAAGTGCGGACGAAAAAATCTTTGTGTTTAATTCCTTTGCGTGGATAACGACCTCACAGAATCCCTTTAAAATCTGTGACAGTATTACGCCCGAATTGCCGCGTGCGCCCTTTAAAGACCCCTTAGAGACCGCCTGCGCGTATGCGAGAAGATCTTCCTCCGCGGCAGTGTCCAATTCTTTGACCGCCGCTTGCATAGTGAGCGACATATTCGTCCCCGTGTCGCCGTCGGGTACGGGAAAGACGTTCAGCGTATCGACCTCTTCTCTGCGATTGCCGAGAAGGCGCGAGCCGCCTTGCATCATCTCTCTGAATAATTTTGCGTCTATATTTGTAAGCATTGCTTTTTCATTCCCTTACGTTTTTGAAAAACGCTCAAAGGGTTAAACTCCCTCATGAAAGATTCTGTTCCGCGTTTTCAAAATCAGATTTTGTATCCTACTATATTGACGTCCACCGACTTGACCCGCATTCCCGTAAAGCTCTCCACGCTGTAGGTAACGGCACGCTTTAAGGATTCCTTTACGGCGTCGGTGTTTATGTCCTTTTTGATCGAAACCGATATGCTCAAAAAAACGCGGTTGTCGGAGGTCGTCACTCTGACGCCCTTTCCGTATTTGCGCTTGTTAAAGATATCGGCGACGATGTCGCTGAAACGGTTTGAAACAAGCTCGGTAACGCCGTAGCATTCCGAAACGGCGTATGCCGCGACCATTGCGACCGCGTCGTCCGATATGGTAATTCGTCCGTGAATGTTTGACGTAGCAAGAGCCATATTGTCCCGTTCCCTCCCTTGATGTATAGGATACCCTACTATTTTACAATATAGTGAAAAAAAATGCAAGCAATTTTCAAATTCTACTGAAAATCTCTTGCTTTTATTTTAAAATTTTGTTAAAATAGTTTAGATAATTATGAGGGACGTACAATTTTGTACTGATTCGGAGGAAAACACAATGTCAAAGGTTTGCAGCATTTGCCAAAGAGGGCGGATGACGGGAAATAAAGTCAGCCACAGTAACCGCAAGGCGAGACGGGTTTGGAGCGTCAATCTCCAAAAAGTCCGCATTAAGGGCACGCAAGGTCAATCCTATGTCTGTACCAACTGCATGAAGAGCGGTCGGGTCGAGCGGGCTTAATTAGTATTGAAAAAAGAAAATGCAAAGACAAAATTTGCGAACAAATTTTTCCTCTGCACTCTTTTCAAAAACTTTAGTAAATTTGGATTGCATAGGTTAGAGCGAGATACTCTAACCTATTTTGTCGTTACTTTTCAACTCTCAACTTTCAACTTTCAACTCTCAACTTTAAAAACTACCTCTTAAAGTAATTCTCGATATCCCCTATCGTCTTGATTTTTTCGAGGTCGGCGTCTTTGATTTTGACGTTATAGGTGTCCTCAAGCTTCATCAAGAGGTCTACGAGGTCGAGTGAATCCGCGCCGATATCCTTTAATATACTCGTTTCTCTCGACAGCACGGATTTGTCCAACTTAAATTGTTTTGCAACGATTTCGATGATTTGTTCGTACATATGCTTTTCCTCCGAGGTGCGCGAACCGTATTTTTTTATTAGGCAGCATTGCCCGCTCCGCGCTTTTGAAGCCGTCCTTGACTTCCTTTTTAATATCATATCATATTTTGTTTTTTTTTTCAACCGAATTTAAAGGTTTTTAAGATTATTCGGAGGTTTTTTGCTTATTTTTTCACGAATGCGGAACAAGCTCTCTTTTTATTATTGACAAACTCATGTAAAATAATATATACTATATAAGTGATATTGTAAATTCTTCACGGAAAACGTGTTCCGTATATAAATAAAAAGAGAAAAAAGAGGTTTCCTTATGTCAAACGATAAACAACATATTAAACAACTCGTACAAGAGCTTACTCTCGAAGAGAAAGCCGCCTTAGGATCGGGCAAAAGCTTTTGGGTCTCTCAAGAGGTAGACCGCCTTGGGATCCCGTCCGTCATGATGACCGACGGACCTCACGGTATCCGCAAGGTGGACGAAACCAAAAAAAATAACGTCATGCAAGAGAGCCACAAGGCGACTTGTTTTCCCGCCGCTGTCACCGTCGCAAGCACATGGAGTACCGCGCTTGCCTACGAGGTCGGGAGTGCGATTGCGGACGAGGCGAAGCATTTCGGAGTCGCGACTGTCTTAGGTCCCGGCGTAAATATCAAGCGTTCGCCGCTTTGCGGACGTAACTTTGAATATTTTTCCGAAGACCCCGTCGTATCGGGACACTTCGGCGCGGCTTTTGTAAAAGGCGTACAGGATAACGGCGTCGGCACTTCCCTAAAGCACTATTGCGCCAACAATCAAGAGCATCTCCGCTTGACTATCAGCGCGGAGGCTGACGAACGCACTATGCGCGAGATATATCTCGCCGCATTTGAATACGTCATAAAAAAAGCGAAGCCGACGACGGTTATGTGCAGTTACAACCGCGTCAACGGAGTACAAATAAGCGCAAGCAAAAAGTATCTGACGGACATTCTTCGCGGCGAATGGGGCTATGATGGCTTAGTAATGAGCGATTGGGGCGCGGTAGACGAACGCACCAAAGCCGTCGAAGCGGGTCTCGATCTCCAAATGCCGTCCTCCCTATCCGACAACAAGCTCGTCGTAGACGCGGTCAAAAGCGGCGAGCTTTCCGACGCCATTCTCGACAAAAACACAGAACGCGTCGTAAAATTCGCTCTTGACGGCAAGGCAAACGAGGTCTTAGACCACAAAGCGGATTTTGACGCGCATCACGCTCTCGTCCGCAAGGTCGCGGCTGAAGGCGCGGTTCTCCTCAAAAATGAGAACGCGTTCTTCCCTCTCGACAAAACCGAATCGGACGTGCTCTTTCTCGGCGCGCTTGCAAGGACGCCGAGATATCAGGGGACGGGCAGTTCCAAAATCAATTCGTACCGACTTGTCAGCTTTACCGAAAGCCTCGACGCGCAAGGTATCTCATATCGTTATCTCGACGGCTACAGGCTCACGGGCGACGGATTCTCAAAAAGACTATTGATAGAAGCGCGAAACGCGGCAAAATCCGCAAAAAAAATCGTGATATTCGCGGGGCTTACGCCTAAATATGAGGGCGAGGGCTTTGACCGCGCTCACCTCAATCTCCCCGCGGGACAGCTCAATCTCATCAACGAGATTTGCAAGGTCAACGAAAACGTCGCGGTCGTCCTCTCGATAGGCGCGCCGATAAAAATGCCGTTTGCATCAAATGTAAAGGCTATCCTCAACCTATACTTAGGCGGCGAAGCTTGCGGCGAGGCTGCCGCGGATATCATTTTCGGCGACGCGAATCCGAGCGGCAAGCTTGCGGAATCCTTTCCGCTCTCCCTTGACGACGTACTTGCCAACAAGTATTTCCCGATGGGCCCGCGTACGGTCGAATACCGCGAAAACATTTTTGTGGGCTACCGCTATTTTGACACGGCTAAAAAATCAGTACTCTTTCCGTTCGGATACGGCTTGTCCTATACCGAATTTATTTACAGCGATTTAAAACTGTCCGGACACGAAATCAACGAGGACGAGCCTCTCCATGTCTCTTTCCGCATCACAAACACGGGAAATAAAGCGGGTGCGGAGGCAGCACAGCTCTATGTAGCCGATAAAGAATCCACGATATTCCGTCCGGAAAAGGAGCTGAAAGCCTTTCAAAAGGTCTACCTCGCCCCTAACGAATCCGCGACGGTCGAGTTTGTCCTCAACAAACGCGCATTCGCCTATTATAACGTCAACGTATCCGATTGGGTCGTCGAGAGCGGTGAATTTACTATCCTTATAGGAAAAAGCAGCCGTGAGATAGTCCTCAAAGAAACGCTCGCGGTCGCGGCGACCAAAGCCGTCAAGCACCCTAACTACCGTACATCCTCCCCGTCCTACTACAAAATCGGCTCAGTCCTCGCCATACCCGACGGCGAATTTGAAAAATTGACGGGACGCAAGGTCAATCCGAATCAGCCTTACGAACGCGGCGAATTTGACCGCAACTCCACACTCGACGATATCCGAATCACACCGCTCGGCGCACTCCTCCGTATCGGTTCGATTGCGGTCGCAAAGTTTATCTCAAGAAAGTCCGAAAACAAAGATATGATTATCAATAGCGTGACGACTATGCCGCTGAGAAGCGCGGATATGATTATGAGAAATCAAAAAGCGATGAAGTTTATACTCAATAGCGTCAACGGCACTAAAAAAACTAAATAATTTTTTATTTTTTTTGATAAGAATGATGCAGAGACAAAATTTTTAAAAAAAATTTTTCTCTGCACTCTTTTTTAAAAGTCTTAATATTTTATAAGAAAAAACAAATAACGTAAAAAAATCCATGTCAATCGGCTTTTGCGCTCCGTAACGATAACGAAAATTTTGTAGGGGACGATGCCTTCATCGTCCCGTAAAATAAATCCAAAACGTCACTATGCTTTTACGCTCTGCAAACTATAATTTTGAACTACTGAAAAATAATATAAAAACCGCCTCATTAAATTACAGAGAAGCTATCGAAATAGACAAATAACTGTAAAAAAAATAGGTCCGGCATATTTATCCCGACCTATTTTCTCTATAAAACAGTAAGGAAAAATAAATTATTTTGCATCAAATGCTTCCTTATGTTCTTTCAAATATTTTTTTCTATTATTAGATTCACTTTTATGGATAAATCAAAATGTGCAATCATCATTATTACTTTGTTTTTCGAAATGCCTCTTTTTTACAAAAAGTTTCTCTATGTTCTTTCATATATTTCATTCGAATATCATTTAGTATTATATCGAATATCGGCTGATTGAGTAAGAGTCTATGCTTCAGTACTGCGTTGTTATCTATGAGAAACGAAAAAATCAGCTTCTTATCCTCGCCGACCGTTATCATGTGTTTGTCAAAAAGCGCATCGGCATTGGCACAAAGCAATAAACCATTATTGACATCAAACGCTTCGGCTACTTCACTGTCGGCAAAGCTCTTGATATGCGAGGCAATAAATAGCATAGGAACGGTTTCAAAATCCGCGCTGATTTGCGTAAACGGGCAAAAAACTTCACCGTCATGTGTCGTATAGTTCATCATTTCTGCCGCGAGGAGTTTCTTCCACTTATCTTGGCTGTTCCGATTTTTTTCTTCTTTTTCTATGCGTTTTTGAGCCTCGGTTGCCGATATCTCTTGGGAACGGCGTGTTTCCAAATAATGTTCCCATACAGCGTTTGATTCCCCTATTATTGTAAAGAACCTCGGATTTTTTTCTAACAATACAAACAAAGTCTGCGTACCATTCTTTGCTTTCTCTATTACGATAATAAATGTATCGTTTTTAAACATAGATAAACGTAATTTATGGAACAACACATCTTGCTCCACTCCAAGACCATGAATCGCATGTGTCAGCGTCATTGCGGTAAAAGCACCGGTGTCAAGCTTGAGATTATCTGTGTCCCAATTCTTAGGCTCTGTTTTTCCGAGTTTAGAAAAGACCTTTTGAGTGTAAGAAAATGTAAAATAACCAACGGTGTCGTTAACAAGAAAAACACCGCCTTTGCAATAATCATTAAGCAACATATGCTTATGTTGCGTTTCCTGATATCCGCTTCTGCGTTGTAACCGTGGCATGTCGATATCCTCAAAAAATTCAATCGGCATTCCTATATTCGACTGCTTTGTACTTTCAAACGGTTTACCGGAATTTTCCTCAATCTTTTCCATTTCATCTACAGTCAGATAATATAAGAGGTTTTTATCCAACCGCTCTTGTGATCCGTTTCGCTTACCTCTGTTTGTTAAATCAGCATGTAGCAAATATTTATAGTGAATATGAAAGGCAGAGTCACTGTTCCTAACATATTCATAAAGTGACAGTGAACGCGTTTCAAGAAAAGAAAGTACTTGTTCCGGATTATCAATAAAGACATTATTTCGTAACCGCATAATACACCTCGTTCTCTTTTATCAAATTTGCATCCATATGTTCCATTAAATTTTTAGCCACAGCATATGCCACATCTACGGTAACTGCATTCCCGAACTGTTTGTACGCTTGACAGTCGGACACAACTTGTTTCCAATTCATAGGAAAACCTTGTAGTTTTCTACACTCATCCGGCGTTAATTTCCTTAGTACGGTTTTATTATCATCTTCAAATAAAGCTCGACTTACGATATCGGTAACATAATTGTCTTGACTTGCGCGATGCATTTTATGCATTGACGCACATAGAGTTTTTGATATAGGCAAGTCTATTGTTGGCTTTACGATATATCCTTTTGTCCCCTCACCGAGAATTGTTTTTTCTATCTTTTTTGACAAGAAATATCTGCTGTCCACTTTTCTATCCAACAAGTCTTGTGTCGTAGCGGTCAGCTTAAAGCCTTTAGGATAATCAAACTCCGCATACTCAAAATTTTCACGCCGTAAAGCCACTATATACACCCGATTCCGCCGTTGAGGAATTCCGAAATCTGCAGAATTTAACACCTCATAATAACAATCATACCCGATGCTGTGAAGTTCATGAAGAATGCGTTTAAATGTTTTTCCGTTATCATGGTTCATAATGTTTTTTACATTCTCTAAAACAAGTGCCTTTGTTTTATGCTGCTTTGCGATTTCTTTAATTTCAAAAAACAAACCGCCTCGTTCCTCATCATCAAAACCCTTCAAATTACCTAAAGTACTAAATGATTGACAAGGAAATCCCGCCACCAATACGTCATGATCGGGGATGTTCTCCTTTTCGTTTCTGATATCACCGAGAACAATACGTCTACCAACATTTGCTTGATATGTCTGAACAGCATATTTATCAAAATCATTTGCCCACACAAGATTGAAACCCGCATATTCAAAGCCAAGATCTAAACCGCCGATTCCGGAAAAAAGACTCACTACACTATACTTTTTTTGTACATGTTTAATTCTTTCCATCTTTCCACTCCATTGCTATTGAAATTTGCTGTGTTAGATACATAAGAACATCCACAACAATCGAGTTGCCCGCTTGCTTATATGCTTGAGCTTTTGAAACCACAATTTTATAGCTGTCGGGAAATCCCATCAAACGATGAGCTTCTCGCATAGTCAATGAACGAATTCTCCCACCCGTTGTCACATAATTATTCACGCTTGACCTATGTGAGTTTCCCATTGTTGACAATAAAGCCCTTGCTATCGGCAAATCAATTTTAGCATCAATATGCATGAAGTTTTTTGTGCCCGGAGACAAACAATAGGCTTTGAGTTTTTCGGATAAGTAGTAGCGTTCTTCCGGTTCGCCCTTTTTATCGTCTATCGCTTTAAGCACGCCGTTAATACTTTGCATAGAACCAATGGCTACATTTTCTTCTAAAAAATCTTGCATCTTATATGTAAGCTGTATAGATTGAGGAAAATCAAATCGTTCACATGCCGCTTTGTCTTTGAAGCCTATTACGAAGATTCTTCTTCGCCCTTGAGGTATTCCAAACTCTCTTGAATCAAGAATTTTATTTCTGCAAAAATAACCAAGTTCCTCAAAAACTTGTTGCATAATGCACCATGTCTTTCCTTTATCGTGGCGAGTTAAGCCATATACATTTTCGTAAATAAACACTTTAGGCTGAATTTCCTTAATCAAACGAACATAGTCATAAAACAACGTCCCTCTTGTGTCATCTAATCCGGCTTTTCTGCCAATAACCGAAAAGCTTTGACACGGACTACCGCCGGCAAATAAATCTATTCCGTTCTCAAAATCGCTTCCGTCCAACAACTTAACGTCTTCAAAAAACAATCCTCTTTCAATATCATAATTAGCTAAATACGATTCTTTAACAAAATTCTTTTTAATGGACTTCGTCCGATATAGCTCCGATGCATGTTGGCATTTTTCTTCCAATGTATTCAAAACGCGGATTTTTTCTAATTCATCATCAAAATCAATCTTAACATCCACTCCACCGTTATCGCAAGCAAAGGCTATTTTGTGTGGAATCCCCAGACGAACCAAGGCTTGCTCTAAAGCACCTATGCCACTGAAAACTGTGCCGATATTAAGTATCATTGTTGCGCTCCTTTCAAGAGTATTTTTATTATATCATAACAAACTAAGGTTTGCAAGCAAAAATATACCTGCGTCAAGAAAAAATGATTCCTGATTTCAGAATACTTCTTCCTATCAATCAGTATTATGGCACAAATTTTAACATTGCGGATTATTAGTCTCTTCCTTTTGATTGCTTTGAAGGTTAAATTTTTCTCAAAAAAAGGTCCGAGATTATATTTCTCTGACCAATGACAGAACTTCCAAAATAAAATGTTAAAGTTTTTGAAAAAAGTGCGGGAAAAAAATTTGTTCGCAAATTTTGTCTCTGCATCATTCTTATCAAAAAAACAAAAAACTATTCTTTAGACTTCAATTTCATTTCCGCAAAGGCACGGGCGATATTGGCTTTGCTCAGCATATAGTCGCGGTAGCTTAGCTTATGCCGCATGTTTTCTTCTTCGCGTTCGATCTCGCGCTTGACTTGCGCCTCGTCGATTTCTTCGGGCCATTCGACCGTGTCGCAAAGCACGGTTACGTCGTCGTGCCTCACCACCGCAAAACCCGCGCTTGCCGCGGCGTTTTTCCATTCCCCGTCGGGCGTCAAAAAGCGCATAATCCCCGCTTTTAACCCGACGACGGACGGCATCATGTTTTTGAGTATCCCGATCTGACCGTCCAAACCCTCGACGATCAACTCTTCAATCATGCCTTGATAAAACACCCGTTCGGGCGTAATGATTTCTATATAATATGCGGGATACATTGTTTTTCCTTTTTGATACTTAATTATTACTTTTTAAAGTTGAAGGTTGAAAGTTGAAAAGTAAGGATACAAAGAGAACGTGATTCGGAGAAATCGTTTGAAATTCTTCGCTTCGCTCAGAATGACACTCACTTTTTTTATTCGGATACGGGCGACAGAGGGCGGTCGCCCCTACAATAGGACAGCAATTTTTCTTTATATCCGCACTTATTACCTATTGCTTATTACTTAAAAAATCGGTGAACGGGCTACTACAGCCAATCTTTCCTCTCAGTCGGTTGCGACGACGGGTGCAGCGTCACGCTGCTTAATTGTTTTGTACTTTTTCAAACGCTTCTTTAAATTCGCCGATAAAATAGAACGCGCTTTCGGGCAGATTGTCCGCTTCGCCGTTTAGGATCGCTTCACAGCCCTCGACGGTTTTTTCGAGAGGGACATATTTTCCCTCGTTTCCCGTATAGATACTCGCGACAAAGAACGGCTGACTAAAAAATCTCTGAAGCTTGCGTGCGCGGAACACCGTCTTTTTGTCGTCTTCGGAAAGCTCGTCCATACCGAGAATGGCTATGATGTCTTGTAGGTCTTTATACCTTTGGAGGGTTTCCACGACGCGGCGTGCCACGGCATAGTGCCGTTCTCCGACGATACGCGGATCGAGAATGCGCGAGGTGGACGCTAACGGGTCGACGGCGGGATATATCCCTTGCTCCACGACCTTACGCGAAAGCACGGTCGTCGCGTCGAGGTG
>JAITOQ010000001.1 GCA_031289865.1 Clostridiales bacterium | reverse complement strand
ATTAAAGAACGGCACTCTCGCCTCTCCCGCGACGGCTTTTGCAAACAGCGTTTTTCCCGTACCCGGCTCGCCTACTAAGAGGATACCCTTAGGAATACGCGCACCGAGATCGGTGAATTTTTTAGGAGCCTTTAAAAACTCGACGATTTCTCTCAGCTCTTCTTTTTCCTCGTCCACGCCCGCGACGTCCGAAAAACGAATCTTTACGTCCTTTGTGACACGCGCTTTCGTCTTGCCAAAATTCATGGCTTTGGAATTTGCGCCCTGATTTTGACGGACGACAAATATGATAACTCCGATAAAAAGAAGGGTTCCCGCTATCGGCAAAATGACGTTCCAAATAATCGCGCCGCTGTTAGGGTCGTCAAATGAAACCAATTGAGCGGGAATGACCGTGGGGATTGCCGACAAGCCCGCTTGATAGGCTTCGTATCCCGCGTCGCCCACCTGCGGCGGGACGGTAAGTGCATTGTCAATAAGATACTGTGCGGTATACGCGTCTTGCTTTGCTAACCCCGCGCTCTCATACTGACGCTGTAAGTCGTCATAAAACTGACCCTTGCTCGCAATCGTCGAGGTAGCGTCGTACTGCTTAGGGAAATTTTTCAGCTCGATAGCCGAACCTTTTTTCCGCACGACTACCTTGTAGGACGAAATGTAGATCTGCTCGATTTTGCCGTCGATGATCTCGTTGATCACTTGTTGCTGTGTATATTTTTCGGGCTTGTTGGGTTTGATGAGATATGTCACGCCTATCACGATAGCAATCGCCAACACCAAAAATACAGCACCTTTACTTATGTTAATTTTTTTCACAACCGCATTGCCTCCGGCTTTTCTTTATTAGAATTGTTTGAATAGGCTGTAAACCGAACCTAAACAAGATATTATATTACCATAAAACGGAAAAAATATCAAACGGAATTGCGACGTTTCGCCAATGAATTCAAATTCTCCGCAAGATATCGCGCAATCCTTCCGCTCAAATCCTCTATAAGGTCGTATTTGACGGAGAGTAATTGCATAACGTTGTCCGCCGTGTTTTCCCCGACGATCCCGACGACGCCGACGTCGCCGTAGCGTTTTCCCGTCTTTCCGACGGCATACCCCGCGCCGATTCCCGCCCGTCCTATCTTTATCTTTCCGATTTCGCTCTTATTGCCGAGGCACGCATCCACCGCAATCACCGCGCTATCGCCGTGATTTTTACGCACAAAGTCGTAATATCCGTCGATATTGACCCCGTTTACATTGCGTCCCGTCACTCCGTAGACGTATGCGGCAATGTCGTAATTAGAGGTCAGTTTTTTGCCCACCGCGGGTCCCAACAAATCCCCCGCTACCCTATCGCTCCCGATACACAGTATCACGGGAAGGGGGCTTAAAGCGTGTCCGAATCTTTTTGTTCCGTCCGTCATAGATAATCCTCCGTTTGCTCACTTGCAATACCGAAATATTATTGACGCGGAATCTTTTTTTAATACTATTTTCAATGCAGAATGCTTTTTTAATGCAGAATGCTTTTTTAATGCAGAATGCAGAATGCAGAATTGCGGATTATAAAGTAAATATCTCTGTAGTACCTTGGCTCATGGCGACCGCCCTCGGTCGTCCGTCGTCATTCTGAGCGAAGCGAAGAATCTAAAACGATTTCTCCGAATCGCATTTCTCTTCATCTCCTCACTTATTACCTATTACCTATTACCTTTTACCTATTACCTATTACCTATTACCTTTTTTAGACTACGATATAATTATATATCTCTATTGTTAAACGGTAATGAATTTTTACATACAACGTCACGTTGCTAAAAGCTTTATTAGCTGTGAAACCGAATTGATTTTCACATCGGCGTATGCGGAAATAAATTTATAAACGATATGTATCCCCTCAAAAAAATGTCTTTCGCCTACTCCGTTCGGGATTTCCGTCCCGTACGTCAAGGCGTACAAAAGCCCGTATGTCGCGGGGTCTACGGCGTCGGATTCGAGAGACTGACATTTGAGGCACACCCCGCCTCCTCTCGATACGTCGATATAGCCTCTGTATACGGGCGCGCCGCAAGTCATACATTTTTTTAACGAAAGCGGAAAGCCCGAAAATTCCAAAGCTTTAACCAAAAATTTTAGGAGCGAAAGCAAAGGATCCGTCTTATACGCTATCCCCTTTAGCGCGTCAAGCCCCTCATAGACATATTCGGAAATATCCGCATGCTCTACGGTCAATTTGTCCAAAAGCTCCGCGACCGCAAACGCGGAATAAAGGCGCGGAAGATCCTTCCGCACCTCGTAAAAGCCCTCCGTGAGCGCGCAATTCGTGACGGTATAGTACCCGCCTCGCTCCGCCAAAACATACTCCCCAAAGCACAAAAGAGAAGCGGCAAATCTCAGCTTGGATTTCTCGGATTTTGCTCCGCGAATCACCGCGTTAATCTTGCCCTTCTCTATTGTACATAAAGTGAGTAATGTCTTGCTGTCGAGATAATCGACGCTTCTGACACAAAGTGCGTTCGTTACGATTCCGTCCATTTGCACTCCGTTTTAAAAAAAATCAAGTTCTTTCGGGCGCACTCATACAATTCAAATCTATTCCGTTACAAAGTAACAATTCTCAATACGGACGGCACAAGTCGCAACGTCGCTGTTAAGCCTATCGTTTTTTCGTCCGTCATTCGGCTATCCGAAACACGCGCCGCGGCATTCCCGCCGCCGCATTCACCGCCGATCACTATTCTTTCTCTTTTATCGCCCGATACAGTCTGTAGAGCTGCGGATCACCGCTCCTCTCAAACATAGCCCACAATTTTTTTTCGTTATCCATTGCCCACCTTTTAAAGCCGATGATGAAGTAACGCCGAAAGGCGAAACCTCATCACAGACCTCTTAAGAACCGCAAAGTCGTCTGCTTTGCGATTCCTAAAAAGGTTTCATAAAGGAGGCTACCGATTGGTTCACAAGTAGAATGCGTAGGATTTGAAAAAATATGCGGAGCAAAATAAAGTTTTTTCACGCTTTAAGGATTGATAATCAATCCCAAACCGCTGCCGTCGCCGATAACCTCCGGAAGTTTTCCGTCCCATGCTTCGAGATATGCGATATACTTTAGATAATCGGTGATTACTTTTATCTCCGCATCGGTTTTTCCCGTCATATCTATTTCATAGTCTACAATCTCGCCGTCCGCGTCTAATACGTCTACGATTGTAAAGCCCAACGCCCTCGCTACTTCGATAGATTTCAATTTTAAAGCTTTGGCTTCGCCTCTTGCGGTCTCGATTCTCGCCTCGGCTTCGCCCCTTGCTTTTTCTATCGCTTGCTCCGCGTTGAGCTTAGCGACGTCTAAGTCTTGTTGAGCCTTGATAATGGCTTGTTCGGCTTCGTATTTCGCTTTTGCAATCTGTTGCTCCGCAATCATCTTTTGTTCTACCGTTTGCTCAAAAACGGAACTGAAAGTTATGTCGGTGATAGCGACGAGAGTTATGTCAATGTAGTATTGCTTGACTGCGTCCTTTATTTTGGTTTCAACCGTTAAAGATAATGAGCCTCTTTTTGCAATTAAATCCATTGCCGAATCTTCACTCAAGACCGACTTTGTTCGTTCTTCGGATATGGCTCTTATGCGGCTTGTGAGGGTATCTAACGAACCGAATTCCTTGTTTATATCCAATACCTTGTCCGCTTGAATGCGAAACTGCACAGTGATAGTTGCTTCCATCGACTGCGCGTCCTTTGAATACGCGCCTATTTGACTTGTGACCTCTTGTGTTTTTAAATCGTATATGACATACTTTGTACTTACTACGTTTACGAGGTGCATACCCGCCGTTTCTGTTTTTACAGCTTCTCCGTATTTTTGCACTACCGCTATTTCGCCCGTCTTGACCGTCTTTAATCCGAACGGGATAAAGATAAACAATCCGAAAAATACGACAAATACCGATACGCCGATGATGATTTTACTCTTTGAACCGTTTTTATTCTTGTTTTTGAGACGTATACCGTATGCCGTGAATAACCCGCCCGCTATGAATAGCACGGCGAATAGAATACCTAAAATTACAGCCATATGCCTGCCCTCCTTATTATCGTGGGTTTTTGATATTGGCTTGAGCCGCCGCGAGCCTTGCGATAGGGACTCTGAACGGCGAGCAAGAGACGTAATTCAGCCCTATGTTGTGGCAAAATTCGACCGACGACGGGTCGCCGCCGTGTTCGCCGCAGATACCTAACTTGATGTGGTCGTTGGTCGATCTTCCTAATTTCGCCGCCATTTGTATAAGCTTGCCTACTCCGTTTTGGTCGAGCTTTGCGAACGGGTCGCTTTCAAAGATTTTAGTAGCGTAATAGTGTTCCAAAAACTTGCCCGAATCATCACGGCTGAATCCGAATGTCATTTGTGTCAAATCGTTTGTCCCGAACGAGAAGAACGCCGCTTCCTTTGCGATTTCGTCCGCGAGGATTGCCGCACGCGGGATCTCGATCATAGTACCGACGGTATATTCGACAGTATAGCCGTTGTTTTCCATGACCTTTTTCGCGGTTCTGTCGACGATATCCTTGACAAATTTAAACTCCTTGACCTCTCCGACGAGCGGTATCATGATTTCGGGCTTGACCTTTATGCCTTTTTTGTTGACATAGATTGCCGCCTCGATGACCGCTTGAGTCTGCATTTCCGCAATTTCGGGATACGACACCGCCAAACGGCAGCCGCGATGACCCATCATAGGGTTAAATTCGTGTAAGCTCTCGACGGTCGCCTTTAACGCTTTGGCTTTTACGCCCATGTCTTTTGCGAGCGCGGCGATTTCCTCGTCCTTGTGAGGGAGAAATTCGTGGAGCGGCGGGTCTAAATAGCGGATAGTGACGGGCAATTCGCCCATCGCCTCATATATGCCGATAAAGTCCTCTCTCTGCATAGGTAGGATTTTGTCGAGCGCGGCGCGTCTTCCCTTTTCGTCCGTCGAGAGTATCATCTCGCGAACCGCCGCTATTCTGTCCTCCGCAAAGAACATGTGTTCCGTACGGCACAGCCCGATACCCTTTGCGCCGAATACGACGGCTTGAGCGGCGTCTTGCGGCGTGTCCGCGTTTGTACGGACGACGAGCGACTTGTATTTGTCAGCCCAACTCATAATAGTATCGTAATCTCCCGAAAGATCGGCGGGCTCTACGTCGATGATTCCCTCATAGATATTTCCCGTCGAGCCGTCGAGCGACAGATAGTCCTCTCCGGTAAATTTCTTTCCGTTTATAGTGAGCGTTCCTTTTTCCTCGTCGATAACGAGCTCTTGACAGCCCGCTACACAGCAACGACCCATTCCGCGGGCGACGACCGCCGCGTGAGAGGTCATACCGCCGCGGGCGGTAAGCATACCCTCCGCGACGTTCATTCCCTCGATGTCTTCCGGAGAGGTTTCGAGCCGAACGAGAACCACCTTATTCTTTTTAGCCTTTTCAACCGCTTCTTCTTGAGAAAAGCAGATTTTACCGACCGCGGCTCCCGGCGACGCGGGGAGTCCCTTTGAGATCGGAGTAGCTTGTTTTAGTTTTTTTGCGCTGAATTGCGGGTGGAGCAGCGAATCGAGCTGTTTCGGTTCGATTTTTAAGAGGGCTTCCTTTTCGGTGATTTTGCCCTCCTTTACGAGATCGACCGCAATCTTGACCGCGGCTTGGGCGGTGCGCTTGCCGTTACGGGTTTGGAGCATATATAGTTTACCCTCTTCGATAGTAAACTCCATGTCCTGCATATCCTTGTAATGGTTCTCGAGCTTTGTAGCTATTTCGACAAATTGGCGGTAAGCCTCCTTGTTGACGTTCTCTAATTGATCGAGCTTTGACGGAGTACGGATACCCGCGACCACGTCCTCGCCTTGAGCGTTCATGAGGAATTCGCCGTAGAGCTTCTTTTCGCCCGTGGACGGATCTCTCGTAAACGCTACGCCCGTACCCGACGTGTCGCCCGTATTTCCGAATACCATAGACTGTACGTTGACCGCCGTCCCCCAATCGGACGGAATGTCGTTCATTCTCCTGTAGGTGTTTGCGCGCGGATTGTCCCACGAACGGAACACCGCCTCGACCGCACCCAAAAGCTGAACCTTAGGGTCTTGAGGAAACTCCTCTTTCATCTTTTCCTTGTAGTATTTTTTGTAACGACCTATGAGCACCTGTAGGTTTTCCGCGGTAAAT
>JAITOQ010000259.1 GCA_031289865.1 Clostridiales bacterium | reverse complement strand
ATACGAGTAACTCTTATCGGTCGAAAACTTCTTGACCAAATAGACGGCTTCGTTCACCGAAACCGCTTCGGGGATTTCGGGACACGCTTCTATCTCGTACAGCGCGACAATCATTGCGGTCAAATCCGCTCTGTGAATACGTTCGATTTTAAAATCGATAATCAACTTTTCGATTTCCGAAACAAAGTTTTCATATCCCTCGGATACGATAGAATAGCCGTCGTTTATATAGACCTTATCGTCCTCCGACAGCTCCGCGCCGATAAGCATGATCTCCAGCGTATCGCGGTTGATTTCCTTTAAAAATGAATATTCAAATACCAATTGATACAAAATTTCTCTTGCAACTTTTCTGCTCATTCCTAATTCCTTTATTTATTCCGTGTTTTTTTATGCGGATACGGGACGTGACATTCCTACCGACTTTTTAGATTCTTCGCTGCGCTCAGAATGACATCTATTTTTTTTGTTCGGATACGGGACGATGAAGGCATCGTCCCCTACAAGAGAATGACACCTACTTTTTTAATCCTTAATTTTCAACTTTCAACTTTCAATTTTCAACTTATTAGATAGGCATCGCCCCCCTACAAGAGAATGACGCCCACTTTTTTAATCCTTAACTTTCAACTCTCAACTTTCAATTTTCAACTTATCAGATCGGCATAATTACACTGATAATATTGACATTGACTTTTTCGACGGAATATTTTGTCCGTCTGGCGATGTCCTTTTTGATTCGCGTCTGAATTTCATAGGCAAGATCGGGGATTTTTGCGTCGTAATCCGCGTTTATATTCACGTCGATAAACACCCTATCTCCCGATATATCGATATGAAAATGCCCCTTGTCGCTGTCTTGCAAAGGCGCGACGCCGAGTATCCCGCCGATAGTCCCTCTCGCAATCGCCGCAATAATATCCTCGTTTTGGTGAAAAGTCTGTTCAATTTTCTTTGCCATAAACGCTCCTCTCTTAAAAAAACCTTGTCTTTGTTTCTCATTACCGCGATAATAAACGGTCTGCGTTTTTTGCACCGCGATACTCACAAGCAAAATCTCCGCTATCATTATACCATATAGCGGAGATTTTAACAAGTTTATTCTTCAAAGTTTTTGCGACAATTTTTACAATCCGTTCGCGGCGTTTGACCGTTCCGCGACTAATCTGTTCCATGTCTCGGTCCCTACGATCCCGTCCGCGGTCAGACCGAACCGCTTTTGAAAGGCAATGACCGCCGCACGCGTATAGTTTCCGAAAAAGCCGTCCACGTCTACCGTAGGAATTTCGGGATAATAGTTATGCAGTTCGTTCAAAAGAATTTGTATCGTCGCGACCGCATCCCCGCTTGCGCCGATCGAAATCAAGCTGCCGGGATATGACAGTATTCCGCTCTGCTGACCGCGGACGGTGTTGTAGACGCGGACAATTTCGCGCCATGTGACGGGTCCGATTATACCGTCAGCCGTGAGGACAAATTCGTTTTGAAACGACTTTACCGCGTCTTCCGTCACGACGTCGTATTCGCCGTTTACCGTGAGCGGCTGTACGGAATGATATACAAGCCGTATCGCGCTCAAATACTGTTGCATAAGCCGTATAGAGTCCTCCTCCGTCGAGCCTATTTTTAGCGGCGTACCGGGATATGTCGGATAGGTATTCCCCCCCGAACCGCCCCCGCCCGAACCGGGATTTTCGGGGATTGTCACGTCGCCGCTCTCAAAAATCCCCTTGTAGACGGCATATAGCTGCGCCCATGTCGCGGGTCCGACGATTCCGTCGGCGGTCAACCCGAACACCCGTTGAAATTGTATAACCGCGTCTTGAAGCTCCGCTCCGAAATAGCTGTCCTTGACGACGTTCGGTATCGACGTATAAAACGGCGCGATAGCGTTGATGATAAACTGCGCCTCCTGCACCCTCGCTCCCGTCATACCTATTCTCACGGTATCGGTCGGGGGGGCTGAGCCGATACCGATACGCTCCCCCTCGCTATCCAATTCTCCGAGACGAATAATACTGACATAGATAAAGGAGATTTTGTACCATGTTGCGCGTCCGATGATCCCGTCGTTGAGCATATTAAAGACCGATTGAAAGGTTCTTACCGCCGTATCGGTGGATTGTCCGAATACCCCGTCGGGGTCGTCTATTCGCGGGATAAGGGGGTAGTTGACCCGTATTCTCCTAAGATAGTTTTGCATGAGCGCGACGGCGTCGCCCTCCGAACCGATCCTAAGAGCCTCGCCGGGGTAGCTTTCGGAGATACCCGATATGCGCGTCGCGCTGACCAATTCCAAATCGTCGTCGTAATAGTATTTCATGATTTCGACGGGGAGCAAGCCTTGCTCCGCAAGCGACACCGTCCCCCATTGCGAAAGCCCGGAACACACGGCGGTAGTCCCGTTGCAGTACTGCGTGAAATACGGATTTTTAAAGCCGATTCGGCGCGCATAGACGTTAAAAATTTGGTCTACTGTATTTGAAATGTTTTCAAATATGTTGCGCCCGTCCACATAGTATTGGTCGTAAGCCGTCGAATTTGTAATGTCAAAATTGTAGCCGCGGCTCCTATACCATTCGGTATAGATGCGGTTTAGAGCGAACGTCACTTGACAATGGATATTCGCGATGACCGCGTTTAGGGGCCAAGTCGGATAGATCTCGCTGCTCGCGACGTTTTTTATGTAATCGTCAAACCTAACGGTCACGTTACGAACCGCGTTGTTATTCGGCGTACCGAGATGTATCGTAATGTATTCGGGGATATAGACGTCCTTTAAGCTTCGGTTCGGGAGCGTGTATTGCATTTGGCTCGTCGGCAGTAAAAGCCCTATAGGCGGAATGTCTATCTTTTCCGTCGGCAAATCGTCAATATCCTCGTTTTCCTCGATATTTGACGCAAGCGGCGAAAGTATGACGGGCAAAACCGCCGTCGTCCCGTCCACGACCTCGACGTCGCAAATCAGCTTTCTGATAAAGCCTTTTTTTGTGACTATTACGTCGTAATTTTCGTATGTAATACCGCGATCCTCCACGCTTTGCGGAATGTTCGCGTCGGGCGCAAATAGCTGAAACCGCCCCGACCGCCCGTTTTGATCGGTGTAGGTCTCGTATAACAATTCCCCGTCCGTGTTAAAAATACGGACGTAAGCGTTTTCAATCGGCAAAGCGTCCCTCGCCGTCTGTACGTTTACGGACAAAAATCCTCTACCCATAACCCCTCTTTTTTGCGGTAAAGGCTCTCGCCCCCGCATAATAGTTTTATTTCAATCATAAAAAGATCGCATAATATACACTATATTAAATCAGAGGAATTTTAGTGAATAAAAAGCGGCTAACCGCATAACAAAAAAAACAACGGACGTTTGAGCGTCCGTTGCTGTGTTTCTGTCGTTTTGCTGTGTCTTAGTCGGTGTTATACTTCCCCGTCAATAACGGCATAACATTCAAAATCCCAACCCGATTCACCGAATCCCCACGCCTCCGGCGCAGTCCAACTCTCTGTCCATCCCTCGATATGAATAGTTTGGTCTTCCGTCCACTCGTAAAAAGCCAAAGCTCCTATAGCCGTCACGGTAATAGGAATAGTGATTTCGGTCAGTCCGAAACACCAAAAGAAAGCACCCACCGCAATAGTCGTCACGCTATTCGGCACGACAAACACTCCCGTTCTTCCGCTCGGATAAGCGATGAGTTCCGTTTGATCTTTGTTATACAACACGCCGTCTAATTCGCTATAGTATGGGTTGCCGCTGTCTACTATGAATTCGGTCAGCCCGCTCCCGATGAAAGCCCCCAACTCGATATTTACGAGCGTAGCGGGGAGTGTGATTTCGGTTAGGAGAGTACAACCGGCTAAAGCCTCCTCCTCTATACTTATAAGCGCGGGGAACGAGATAGATGTCAGACTACACAAAGCGAAAACAGCAAACTCGATACTTGTGACATAAGGGAGAGTGACGGAGGTCAGCCCGACGCAAGACTCAAAAGCGTGATTTCCTATACTTGTCACGCTATCGGGCGAGGTAAATGCTCCCGTCTTTCCTTGCGGATAAAGAATAAGTGTCGTTTTGTCTTTGTTGTATAATACGCCGTCCGATGAACTATAGTATAGATTGTCGTCGTCAACATTAAAAGCAGTCAATCCGCTACATCCACCGAAAGCCCTTGTTCCGATACTTGTGATATTTGGGAACGTAATCTCCGTCAGTCCGCTACAATTACTGAAAGCATAATACTCAATGCTTGTGATATTAGGAAGCGTGATCGAGGTCAGTCCGATACAATTATAGAAAGCCATACTCCCGATACTCTCGATCGTAGTGAGCGCAACCGCTGTCAGTCCGCTCAAACCGTAGAAAGCTTGATCCCCGATACTTGTCCCGCCCGTAACAATTACTTCCTTGAGCGAAGCCGGAACGGAGGTTGAATTATTACTATAACTACTCGCTCCGAAGATATATCCGAAATGCGTATTGCTTTCGCCGTTTAATTTGTTCCCGACAAACGGTACGGTCAGCTTTACGAGCGACGTACAAACGCTAAAGCTATTATCTATCTCCACTACGGGTTTACCGTCGTACGTCGTCGGTATAACAATCTCCGTCGCGCCCGCCAGCGTACCTACGCTCACCTTGTAGCCGCCCGAAACCTCGGTAAAGAGAAGTCCGTCAAAATAGACCTCATAGCTGCCGTTGATAAAGGTTACGCTGTAGTTTGTGTTGCTCCAATCCCCCGTTATCGTATAGATTCCGATTGCGGAGTCCGCGTCTATGATACTTAATGTGATTCCGAGGTCGTCGCCGCCTACGATACTTCCCGAAGTGACCGTGTAGCCGATACCGTCAGCCGTGACGATATTAGCGTCCTGCGCCTTGCTTGCATCGCCAATCGTGACCGTAACCGCTCTCGCCGTAACCGTCAAGGTTCTGTTGATAACGATTGTGCTTTCATACACTCCGTCGCTTATCTCAAACGTGTATCCGTCGCCCGCCGTGAGAGTGATCATCACGGTTTCCGTTCCAGCGTTTGTCAAGCTGTTGTTTAAGGAATATTCGATAGTCACGTTAGATATCGCACTTGCGGTAAGCGCGTGCGCGTTTCCGTCATACCCGAAGCTCCCGTTTTGGAATGCGGTATCCGTGTTAAGGTTTATTACCACCTTTATTACCGCATCGTCCGGGAAATTTAAAACCCATTTTGCCGTAACCGTGATATCGGCGGTGACTTTTACGCTCCCGTCAAACGCGGTCGTTTCGTCATCTAAGTAGAACCAACCGTCAAAGGTGTAACCCGTCTTTGTAGGAGCAACGGGTAGCACCACGGTTTCGCCGTCATTGACGGTGATTTCCTTGTAGACCGCATTGTCCGACAGAAACGTCACCGTGTAGGTGTCGGGCGTGTCGTCCGTGTTTGGTCGGACGTTCGCATACACTACGAGCCCCGCAACCATTGCCCCGATCACACAGATCAAGACGATCAGAATTGTTTTTGCTTGTTTCATTTTTTTGGTCTCCTTTTTTTGGGATTTTTTTTGCA
>JAITOQ010000250.1 GCA_031289865.1 Clostridiales bacterium | reverse complement strand
CCGCCGAAATAGTCGATTAAAATCCCGTCGACGGGGTGTTTTTCTAAAAGCTCGGCAATCACCTTATCGGGTGTCCGCATAATACGGAGCGCAAAGTTTAAAAGCGACGGATTCCGCGTCATGATACGGAGCTTAGCCTCGGTTTGCGCTTTGAGCCTTGCAAAAAAATCGATATCGTCCAACCCTTTCGCCCGCGCAAGCTCCTCGGTGACAACCCCTATAAAATAGTCGAACAAATCCTTGTAAAGCTTCGTCTTTGTCCCGAAATAGTGAAAAATCAACGCTTTTGATACGCCCGCATCCCTCGCGACCTCTTCGATCGAGGTTTTTTGATAGCCGCTTGCGGCAAAGCATTTCAGTCCCGCATCTATGATTTTTCGTTTACTCTCTTCCTCGTTTCTCAAAGTAATCCTCCTTTTTTGACCCGATGTTTTATGCGAAAAGCACGCTCACGCATACTGTTGACCGATTTGGTCAATAATATAATAGCACAGTTGACCGAATCGGTCAACTGTTTTTATATAAAAATAAAAAAATGCGGAGAAATTTTTCTCTGCACTTTTTTTAAAAAACTTAATTTATACAATAGACGGCTTATAAGTTTTGCACGTATTGCAAATCAACGCGCCCCAAACAAAAACTCCGATATGTTTACATGTTTGATCCCGTTTTTTGAAAAATCAAGTTTTTCTCCCGTTACGACATATTTCGGGTAGTTGTCGAGGATTTTTTCTAAGCTGCCAAATTCACGATCAACCGTCGATTGTTCAGCGAGCATAACGGCGACTTGAATATACATTTTTTCGTTTCCGCGTGTAGCGATAAAATCCACCTCTTTTTCGTCAATTTTACCGACGGACACCTCGTACCCCTCGGCAAGCATTGCCAAATAAACAGCGTTTTCGTAAAGTCTGTTGAGGTCAAGCTGCGTCCCCGCCTTGAGCGCGTTCCGCAAGCCCAAATCCACGGAATAATATTTTTCTTGCGTTTTTAAAAGGCTTTTACCCCTAATATCATACCTCCTCGCCGTGCGAATAATCATCGCATTTTTTATATATTCCACATAATTGAGTACAGTCGGCAAGGCAATATTTACCGTGTTTGACCGCATATAGTCGGTAATGGAGCGTGCCGAAAATGTCCCGCCCGCATTATCAAGTAAAAACTCTGTCAATCGTTTTAAAAGATCTATATCTTTGATTTTGTTGCGCTCGATAATGTCTTTTATGACGATTGTGTGATAAACGTCACTCAAATATGCCTTAATGGATTCTCCGTCAGAAAAAGAAAAACGCTGAGGTAAGCCGCCGTATCTCAAATAATCCAAAAACAATTCCCCGTCATTTCTGTAGTTGCCGTTTTGTATCGATATTTCTTTGGCTTCTATGAGCGTAAACGGGTAAATATCAAAATGCACATACCTCCCCGCAATATGTGTCGCAAGCTCGCCCGAAAGCAGCTTTGAGTTTGAACCCGAAAGATAGATGTCACAGTCAATATCGACCGTAAAAGAATTTACAATCTTTTCCCACCCATCAACCTCTTGTATTTCGTCAAAAAATAGGTACAACCGCCCCTTGACCGAACGGCTTTTTTCTAATATAAAATCATACAGCTTTAACCCGTCGCAAAACGCTCTGTTTTGCAATGATTCCAAATTTATGCTTACGATATTTTCTTTAGCAACTCCGCGCTCTATCAACACATCTCGGAGTTGCGATAAAAGCACCGTCTTTCCGCTGCGACGAATACCTATCAAGACTTTGATTAAATTTTTATCGATAAAAGGCTTGATTTTTTCTATATAGTTTTTACGGATAATCATAATAAACCCCTCTAATGAAATATATTATATACATTTAGAGGGGCATTGTCAAGCATTTTGTATACCTACATCTTACAAACTTGCCGTTTTTAGGTGGTTTGTGTACTTATAGGTTTACAAACTTTGGATTTTTATGAGTTTGTGCACTTATGAGGTGACAAACTTGTAGTTTTTAGGTGTTTTGTATACTTATAGATTGACAAACTTTGGATTTGTTGGCGGTTTGAAAAAAGCCCGTTGACACGGGCTTTATTGGATTACGGACGACCGTCGCCCATAAAGTGGGATAGGAGCGAAACGATTCCTCAATTTTCAACTTTCCATTTTCAACTTTAACCTATTCTTGCAGCATCCAATCGATATACATTCCGTAGCCTTTGGTCGGGTCGTTGATAAAGACGTGAGTTACCGCGCCAACTAATTTTCCGTCTTGAATGATAGGACTTCCGCTCATACCTTGTACGATACCGCCCGTCGCCGCGAGGAGGCGTTCGTCGGTGGCGCGGATCACCATGCCTTTTTCGCCGCGCTCGCCTTGAAAGTTTGTTTTTATAATTTCGATTTCATAGAGATTCGGGACGTTTCCCGCAATGGTCGTGCGGATATACGCTTTTCCCGGTTGCACCGAATATTTGTTCCCGACGGGGATTTTTTCAAGATTTGCGGTCAAGCGTTCTTTTCCCTCGCCGTACACTCCGTATTGATTGTTTTTATCGATCGTACCTAACGGATCGCCGCCGTTGTCGATTAAACCGCGCAGTTCTCCCGCCTTATTTCGTTCGCCTCTGACAATCCCTATGATCGTGCATTCATAGATATTTCCCTCATGCAAATCGCGAAGTCCCGTTTCCGCATCGGCAATTTGGTGTCCGAGTGCGCCGTAACGCATATCCTCTTTGACAAAGGTCAACGTCCCTATCCCTAACAGATCGGTCTTGACTACCAATCCAAGCCGCCTAACTCCCGTCAAGGAATCCTCAGCGGGGGTGAGCTTTTCGGTGTATTCGGTCTTTCCGCGCCGAAGGCTCAACGTGACCGCTTCGCCCTTGTTGCCCTTTAACGCGGCTGAAATATCGGAGGGCTTTTCTATCCTCTTTCCGTTGATTGCGAGGAGGACGTCGCCGCTCATAATTCCCGTGTTTGCAGCGGGCGAAACAACTCCGCTCCGTGTGATAACGTCATTTTTGCCCGTGACAATCAACCCGTCGGTATTTAAGGATATACCTATAGGAATGCCGCCGAGATAGACGTCGGGTCTTGCGGTTTCGGTCCCGTCGGGCTGTTTTTTATTTGCCCTAATTCCGTCGATAAGCTTTTTGATACCGCTCGAAACCTTTTTAAAATCAACGGGTTTCGCCGACACCCCAACTGCACGGATATCATTTTTTGCGTTTGACCCGATTGTAATCGTATTATTTGTCCGTATAGACTGTGCATCGCCCACGGCTGAAACCGCCGCCGCATTCGTTCTATCAAAAGAACGGACCCGTTCCGTTCGCGCCGCCGCGCCTAATAAGCCTACGCATAGTAAAAGAATTGCCGCCGTAACGGAAATAAATTTGTTTCTCATAAAAACTCCTTTAAAAAAACATCAATGCTTTTATTGTGAGAAAAACAAATCCTTTTATTCGTAAATCGAAAAATGGAAAAAAGTGCAATAGGCAATGTGTCAAAGCGGAAAAACTTTCTTTACAAGCCCGTTCACCGATTTTAATACGGTGTTATTGCCACACAAGGCGGTAAAAAAGTACTCTATACGATAGAATACTCTACAAAACGGCGTTTTGTAGAGTATTCTACCTTGCATATCGTTTGAGATTCTTCGCTCCGCTCAGAATGACACCTACCTTTTTTGCGGGACGATGAAGGCATCGTCCCCTACAATTTGCATTGGAGCAAAGCGACACTATAATTTTCAACTCTCAACTTTCAACTTAATTACGTTCTTCTTTTAAAGTTGACTGCAAACACGCCCGCCGACGCGCCGAAAAGGAGTGACAATAGAAGATTTACTATCGTAAAAACGGGTTCTTTCATCTCTCCGTTAAAGATTTTCATGATGAGGACGCTAAAGAGTAAAAACAAAAGCCCGACGCACACTCCCTTTAATATCCCCCGCTTCAGCGTCTTTATCCCGATAAACGAGCCGCAAAATATGCTTACTAATTTGATGATTTCGTTTCCTATCCGAAGTCCCGTATCGCCGAATTCGAGCGCCTTAAAAAGAAAGGCAAAGCCGATAACCGCGACAATCGAAAATATGACCGATAATAGCGACGACCGCAAAATATCGGCCGCAAAACTTCCGTTCAGTTTAATTCTTTCCATAATAAAACGCGCCCCGCCAATCTCCTCCGCTTTTTTGACGAAGGAATACGAAATGATAATTGTCTACTGCAATAATCTATTCCGTGCGAAACGCGTTTATTCCTAAAATGCTGCCACAATCGTTTTAGATTCTTCGCTTTTTCGGGACGATGAGGCATCGTCCACTACTACCTTGGCTCATCTAATTCTTAACGTTTTAGCGGTGTCTTTTTGGCTAAAAAAGGTACTACGAATGACACCTACTTTTTTATCCGCAACTCTCAACTTTAAACATCAAACAGTCCGTTCTCGTCCGTATCCGTATCCGGAAATATATTCCCGCCGTTATCCGCGCTATCGCCGATACTTTCGCGAATGATTTCGTCGTATGCGCCGTCGTCAATCGCTTCAAATCTATCGGTTTCATTGGAAAGCTCTGCTTCGGACACCTCTTCAAAAGGTTCCTCCGCGTCGTATATCTCTTGACCGTATTCGGTTTTTTTCCACAAAAGCGTGTTTTGATTCGGCTCTTCTCTCACATATACACCGTCGTGTTCGTCAAATTCTACGCGGTTTTCGCTGTGCAATCCCGTTCCGCTCCGACTCGCCGCATTTGCGCCTTGTGTCGCCGACACGCTTATGTTT
>JAITOQ010000200.1 GCA_031289865.1 Clostridiales bacterium | reverse complement strand
GTCGGGCTTGACGTAAAAAACGCGAGCGTAATGGCGGTCATGAACGCCGATAGGTACGGGCTTGCGACCCTCCATCAGCTGAGAGGGCGCGTGGGGCGCGGTACGGAGAAGTCCTACTGCTTTTTACATACCGTCGGCAGTTACGCGACAGAACGGTTGAGTGTGTTAAGGGAATGCACGGACGGCTTTTCCGTCGCGGAAAAGGACTTTGAATTGCGCGGCGGCGGCAATTTTTTGGGGCAAAGACAGAGCGGCGAAATCGAGTCCCTCAACAACTATATCGTCCCCGTCGACGTCGAAATCGTCAAGACAGCAAGAAAGATTGCGGACGGTATAGAAGCGTCCGAAGAGGTCATGCGCGTCTTTAGGAATATCAATTATGAAAGGTATTACGGGATAGTTAGAAATAGCGTAATGGCTTAAAGTTGAAAATTGAGAGTTGAGAGTTGAAAGTTGCGGAATAAAACGTAGGTGTCATTCTGTAAAACAAAAAATCTGTGTCATTCTTCGCTACTCTCAGAATGACACCTATTTTAAAATCCGCAATTCTGCATTCTGCATTAAAAAAATCGAAGGAGAAAAAAATGTCCGAGAACAAGATTTACGATATAGTCATTATAGGCGGCGGGCCCGCGGGTCTTACGGCTGCGGTGTATGCGGCGCGGGGCGGCGCGAGGGTTTTGCTATTAGAAAAGAATGCGCCGGGCGGGCAGATGCTTCGTGCGGCGCACGTCGAAAACTATCCCGCGTTTTCCGCGACTTCGGGGTTTGAGCTTGCGCTCAAGATGGTCGAGCAAGCCGAAAAATTCGGGACGGAGATACTTTACGACGTATTCACGGGTGCGGAAAGGGAAAACGGGCTCAAAAAAATTAAGACGGAACGAAACGGAACCTTTTATACCAAAGCCCTCATATTATGTATGGGCGCGGTTCCGAAGAAGCTCAGTATCACGGGCGAGGAAGAATTTTTGGGAAGAGGGGTGTCGTACTGCGCCGTTTGCGACGGCAGTCTTTTTAAAGGCAAAACCCTCTTTGTCGTAGGCGACGGAGCCGTCGCCGCGGAGGACGCGCTGTATCTTTCCTCGCTAAAAAACAAGGTGTATCTCGCCGCGTCCGCGAGTGCTTTGAGCGCGCCCGAATCCGTAGTCGAACGGATAAAACTCGACAGCGGAATCACTTTCCTCCCGCATACGCGGATTACCGCGATAAAGGGAGGAAAGCGCGTTGAGAGCGTCCTTGTGAGGACGGGAACGGATACGTCGGAATACCCCGCGGACGGCGTTGGTGTCGCGGCGGGACACGTCCCCGCACAATCCGAAAGTATCGGCGGGGAAAATTTAAAAACCGATGAAAAAGGGTATCTCGTGACCGACGAACTCTTACGCTTGACTGCGGACGGAATTTTTGCCGCGGGGGATATCCGCGCAAAGAGCTTAAGACAAATCATAACCGCCTGCTCGGACGGCGCGATCGGCGCGGAAGCGGCATTAAAGTACATTAGAGAAACGGCGAAAAACGACGCGTAAATCAATCACAGTCCGCGCTAATAAATATAGGGAAACCGATGATTAAGGCACGCCGTTCAGATTTTGGGCGTGACTTAATCGGCGGCTAAAGGTAAACGCTATGTTATTTGGGACGGACGGAATCAGAGGCGTAGCCTCTTATTTTTTTAAAAAAAAGCTTGCGTATTATGCGGGAAAAGCGGCGGCTTATGACGGCGCGGCAAAAAAAGTCGTCGTGGGGCGCGACACGAGAGAATCGGGTCAAGCGATCGAGGACGAGCTTATACGCGGACTTGCGGACGGGGGCGCGGCGGTATACCGACTTGGGATTGCGCCGACGATGACCGTCGCGGAGCTTGTACGCGATACGGGCGCGGATTACGGAATAGTGATCAGCGCGTCGCACAACCCGCCCGAATATAACGGCATAAAAATCTTCGGCGCGACGGGCGAAAAGCTCTCGGAGGACGAGGAAAACGAAATCGAATCGAGAATACTCGATTTTTGGAATACTCCGCAATGTGAGATAAGCGGGAATACTCCGCAAGACGAGGCAAGCGGGAATACTCCGCAAGACGGAATCAATGGGAATACCCTTGTAGGGGACGATGCCTTCATCGTCCCGTATCCAAAAAAAGGCGAAATCAGCGAGCTTTTTGACGCAAGAGAGCGGTATAGGGAGCGTATTTTTGCGCGGTTCAAGCCCGATCTTCGCGGCTGTAATATCAAGCTTGACTGCTGCTTTGGGGCGTGTTCGGTATACGCGCCCGAAATATTCCGTGCGGCGGGAGCGAACGTCACCGCGCTCAACGCGAAATGCGACGGAAAAAGGATAAACGTCGGTTGCGGTTCGACGAATATCGGGTACTTAAAGGCGCATATGTCAAATAGCGATTTTATCGGCTGTGCGTTTGACGGCGACGGCGACCGAATGCTTGCGGTGACGCCCGACGGTTTTGTCGCGGACGGGGATTCTATCCTATACGTTTTGACGCTGTATTTCAGACGTTTGGGCATTTTGAAACACAACGCGGTCGTCGGGACGCAGATGAGCAATTTGGGCTTCGAGCGTGCCTTAAACGAGCTTGGGGTGGAATTGATCCGCACAAACGTCGGAGACAAATACGTCATAGAAAAGATGAAGGAATGCGGTTATGTATTGGGCGGCGAAACGTCGGGGCATATCATACTGAACGAAAACGGCGGCGGCGGTACGGGCGACGGTATTCTCGCCGCGCTTACATACGCAAAGGCACTCAAAAGCATGTTGATTTATCCGTACGAAATCGCAAGTCTATACCGCGCCTATCCGCAAAAAACACTCAACCTCCGCGCCCCCGTCGGGATAAAGGAAAAAGTCGCGGGTGACGGGAGCTTAAACGCATTGAGAGAGCTTTGTGAGGAGAGTATGGGCAGCCGCGGCAGAATCCTAATCCGTCCGAGCGGCACGGAGGACAAGCTCCGTATCACCGCGGAAGCCGAAACCGAAAAGGCGGTGGACGACGCGTTGGAGATATTGGGAGAGGAGTACGGAAAGGCGATTGAGAAGTTGAGAGTTGAGAGTTGAAAGTTGAAAATTAAGGTGTGAAGAAAAAAGAGGTGTTCTGCCGTAGGGGACGCGATGCCATCATCGTCCCGTATCCGCTTTTAACTTTCAATTTTCAACTTTTAGGAGTGGACTTTTGGCAAGTTGTGTGATATAATAAAGGAATGGAAGAGATAGCAAAAGTCTGCCCGAAATGCGGGGCAACAAGAAAGCAATATTGGCAAGGACACAATCGGTCGGGA
>JAITOQ010000197.1 GCA_031289865.1 Clostridiales bacterium | reverse complement strand
ACAGAACTTACTTTAAAATCCGCAATTCTGCATTCTGCATTTTGCATTCTGCATTTTGCATTCTGCATTTTGCATTCTGCATTCTGCATTCACTAAATTTTCAACTTTAAAACGCATTCCCTCAAAATCTCAACTGCCGTTACTGCTTCCTCCTCCGTCGTCAGATGAGAAAGGCTGAACCTCACGGAGGACAGAGCGCGTTTTTTGTCGCCCGTGACCGCATAAACGGCTTTTGACGGAGTGTTTTTGACGGAGCAAGCGGATTTCACCGAAGCCGCGACCCCTCTTTCGCCCAAAGCGTCCTTTAAGACCTCCGCTTTTATCCCTACCGCGCTAAAATTTAAAATATACGGCGACGCGTCCGTCGGGCTGTTTATCAAAATACCGCCGACGGTTTTTAGCCTATCCCGAAGCGTACGGTTGAGCGCGGAAACGGCTTTAAAACGCGTTTCTATACCGCCGAACATAAGCTCTAAAGCCTTGTACGCCGAGGCGATGAGAGGGAGCGACGGAGTTCCGCTCCGATACGGCGAAAGGCTGTTTCCCCCGTGAATGAGCGGGGTCAAAACCGTCCTATTGTGACGAATCAAAAAACCCGAACCGTTCAGCCCGTACAGCTTATGCGCCGCAAAGCTCGCCGCGTGCACGCCCGAAAGCGAGAACGGAATCCGTCCTACCGCTTGCGTCGCGTCGGTGTGAAAGCGGCAAGCGGGATATTCCGCAACGATCTCCGCAATCCGCTCTATCGGCTGAACCGTCCCTAACTCGCTGTCCACAGCCGCGACCGTCACGAGTACGGTGTCCTTCCTCATCAAAGACCTTAAATGCTCAAGGTCAATCTTGCCGTCGCGACCGACCGAAACAAGCTCGACCTCCCACCCTTTACTCTGTAAATATGTAAGCGCGCCGCCGACCGACGGATGCTCAAGCACTGTGGACACGATATGTCTTCCGCGCTCACGGTAGGTCTCCGCTATCCCCTTTATCGCCAAATTGTTCGCCTCGGACGCGGACGAAAGCGAAATAAATTCATGCGTTTCTATACCGTCAAAAAAGCCCTTGATTCCGTCAAGAGCCTCCCGCAATTTTTTCGCCGCCGACAATCCTAAAGGGTGTGTGGAATTTGGGTTTGCAAAGTACTCCCTCTGCATCTCCGTAAACACTTTCAAAACCTCTTCGTCCGCGGGCGTGTCCGCAGCATAATCTAAGTATATCATTTAAAAAGCAACGCTCTCGCGTTTCCGTCGAATATCAATTCTTTTTCTCTATCCGTGAGATCGAGCATATCGATAAATTCTATCGATTTTTTGACGTGCATCCACGGGGTATCGGATCCGAACAAAAAGCCCTCCGCGCCGTGTTTTTTAATCATTTTATTGATTGCGGGGATAAACTCGCGCTCGTGTTCGCTCACAAACGAGGTGTCAAAATAGCAATTTTGTCCCGCAAGATACTCGTTCACCGCGTCAAAAATCCTATAGCCACCGAAATGCGCAAAGACAAACTTGTTCTTTGGAAAATTATTCACCACGTCACGCGCCGCGTCCGCGGGGCAATTTAAACGGTGCATATACGCGAGGTCATAGCCCGCATGAAACGATATAATGAGATCTAAGTCGCGGCACATTTCGTACACGCGAAACGCACGCCTATCGTTCACGGCAAAATCCTGATATTCGGGATGCAGCTTTATGCCCTTTATACCCGCGGCTTTCAGCCTCAAAAGCTCGGGCTCAAAGGTGTCGCCCGTCGGATAAACCGACCCGAACGAAATTATGTCGGGGTCTTGATCCAAAGCAATCGCAAAATCGTTGACGTTTTTGTGCTGTTTTTCACGCGTCGCAATGTTTAAAACCACGAATTTGTCAATTCCGTTCTCTTTGAAATACCGTTTTGTGTCGGTATAAGTCGCGTCCGTACTCGGCATACAGACGATTTCAGCCGCCGCCGCGCCCAACTTGTGTATCACCCCCGCGGCAAGCGCGTCGGGATAAATGTGTGCATGAAAGTCTATCATTAAAAACTTTACCTTTTAAAATTCTATGATGTTGTGCTTTTAGGTAATAGGTAATAAGTAATGATAGAAAGAGATATGATTCGGAGAAATCGTTTTAGATTCTTCGCAAGCTCAGAATGACACAGTTTTTTTAGACGGACTACTACAAGAGAAACACCCACTTATACAAGAGAAACACCACTTATTATCCACACTTTTCAACTTTCAACTCTCAACTTTCAACTCTCAACTTTCAATTCCTTACTTATTACCTATTACCTATATGAGGTCTTTGTCGTACGGAATGTCAATCAAGATATTCTGTATCGGCGACCGTTCCGCATACGCTACCGCTTGCTCTAAGGTCTGTTCCATCCGGTTTTTTTCGGCGCGTTTTTGGAGCATGTCTTGTTGTTTTCTCTGTTCGCGGAGGTTTTTGTTGAGCTTGAGTTCCGAATACTGATCGCTTGACGACCACTTTTTCGCTTCGGCTTTCAAGAATTTTTTATTCGTCGGGTCGGCTATCAAAAGGTCGGCGTAATTGACGCGGAATCGGTCTAAAATCGGTTCAAACTCTTTCACGCGCTTTAAAAAGCGCAGATACCTCGCCTTTTTAAGCTTCTTTTTCTTGCATTTACACTTGACTTTATCCTCTTCTAAATTGGTCTGTATCGTCCACGCTTGCTCCGCGACCGCCAGCATTCTCGGAAAGAGATTTAAGTCGGCTTTGTCACGGCTTAGTACGTATTCCGTCCAGAGCGGAGCCTCGTATCCCCAAATATTTTCGGGCTTTACACCTCGGAGTTCCTCCGGCAAGTTGTAAAAATAAGTATTTTTCAGCGGAATCGCCGCGTAAGGATAGTCGCAATAAAAGCCCCTTGTACTCGAAACGATGACCTTGCGGTTACCGCTCGTGATCTGTTCGCGAAGCTCGGTATTATAACCTTTTCCCTCAAGCCAAAATTGCGAAACGATATCCGCGTCCGTGCCGCGTTTTATCCCGTCGTTCCAACCTATCACCGTCTTGCCGCGGCTCTTGCAAAAAGCCGCAACCGTATTTAAAAAGTAGTTTTTGAGTTGCGCCGTGTCCGTAAAGCCGTTGTCTAACATAAACTTTTGACAATGCGGACAGCTCTGCCAATGCGCCGTCACAATCTCGTCGCCGCCGATATGTATATAAGGTCCCGGAAAGACCCCGAATATTTCCTCTAAAATATCCTCGACAAACCGATATGTGGAGGGCTTGCCGGCGCAAAGGACATGCTCGCTGACGCCGTAGTCCGTCATAACGGGTACCCGTTCGCCCGTACAAGAGAGCCACGGGTATGCGGCGATGAGCGACTGGACGTGTCCCGGTACGTCTATTTCGGGAATAACCGTGACGAAACGGTTCGCGGCGTACTCGACGACCTCGCGGATATCCTCTTTGGTATAAAAGCCCTTGTAGGTTTTTTCTATAATCGGCTCGCGTGAACCGTCCTTTCCGACCCTATCGCCCTTTCGCTCCGATGAGGTCATGTTTATAAACGGATACTTCTCTATCTCCATGCGGAATCCTTGGTCGTCCGAAAGATGCCAATGAAAGACGTTAAATTTTAACGACGCCATGAGGTCTATATACCGCTTAATCTCCGTCTTGTCAAAAAAGTGGCGGGATACGTCTATCATAAATCCGCGGTAACGGTATTTCGGGACGTCGGAAAGAAGCATGCACGGAAAGACGATTTGTTCCTCATAGAGGAGCGTATCGAGCTTTAGGATTTGCTTCACCGATTGGAGCGCGTAAAAAAAGCCCGCCGTCCCCCCCGCGCTGATTTTCATGCGGTTTGGATAGCATTCTATCGTGTACCCTTCGGGGTCCATCGACTTGTTTTCTTCAAACAAAATGTTGTTGTATCCGGGCTTGTTGTAGTGGATAAATAGGTTATGCCCGAACGAGTGGAAAAAAGCCGCTTGAAATAATAGGGCAAGCTCCTTGCGCTTTGGATCGACGATCAAAAGCGTATCCTTGTTGATGACAAAATAACCGTTCATCGGCTGATAGCCGAACGGCTTTGGAATCAAATTGACCTCATATATCTGCGGTTTCTCTTTTCGCCTAAAAATACATTTTCTTTTCGGCTTTTGATTGACCGACACCTTTTTCGCCTTTGCCATAACCCCTCCGAAACGTACCGTAAGCGTCGCAAAGAGAACTTTTTACTCTTTTTTTCGCCTACTGCGCCTATACTTTAATATGATACCACAAAATCATATTTTTTTCAAGCGGTTCGCAAAAATAATCTGTAAAAACAGAAAAAAAGCCGCCGCCGCGCAAGGTAAACCGTTGATTTAAGCCGCATCAAAGCATTTTTGCCTTTAGCGCACAAAAAATCCGATTATTCGTCCTATCACGCTGTTCCAAAAATAATCCATAGGCGGGGTATCGGGAAAGAGCCGAACCATTCGGACAACGTAAGCGACGATAAACGCGGCAATCACTATGATACTCGATACCCTGACGGCTTTTGTCTTTGCAAGCCGAGGTTTCCATGTGAAGAGAATCGGCAAAAGAAAGGCGATATCTCCCAAAATAAAAAGCGGATGCATCAAAAACGCGCCTTTAAAATCGAGCCTCAAAAAAGCAAGATTTGCACGCGTCATACCGCAAGACGGACAAGGCATACCCGTGAGCAGCCTAATAGGGCAAGCCGTTTCCAAAAAATGCGACGCAAAAAGCGCGTACGCAAAAAAAACGGCGTACAAAACAAACAGTCTTGCCCATTTATTTTTGAACGTTTCGGTAAAAAAAGCCTTTGCTCCGCGTTTCATTACCCACCCCGCCTAATAGTATGATATTTAATGAAAAAAGACCGCTGTTATTCGGTCTTTTTTGATTTGTTGACTTGTAAGCTTAAAGCTTCGCATCGACATATTTGTTGAGGTCGTCTTGCATTAACGCGCTTGCGATAATGCCGAAACCGAATACGCTCAAAAGCAAATACGTTGTGGAGTTGTCTTTTTCGGGTAAGCCGACTTGTCGTTGCAGCTTTGCAATGCGCTGTCCTTGCTTGTAGTACCAATAGATACCGTAGATACCGCAAGTCACGATGTCTAAGAGCAATGCGGTACCGCCGTTTGAAAGCGTTCCGTCTTTTTCGTTCAATTCGCTTTCGATTTCGTTTGTCGTGACGACAAACCAATAGAGCGAGTAAATCCCGCAAGTTACAATGGAAAGTAAAATGAATGTAACAATATCTCTTTTTTGCATAAAAAACCCTCCTTGTTTTATGTCTTGTTTTTTAGTACAAGGTAATATTATCATAATCTGTAGGGATTTGTCAACGGTTTTCATGAAAATAGGAGTGGACTTTTGGCAAGTTGTGTGATATAATAAAGGAATGGAAGAGATAGCAAAAGTCTGCCCGAAATGCGGGGCAACAAGAAAGCAATATTGGCAAGGACACAATCGGTCGGGA
>JAITOQ010000104.1 GCA_031289865.1 Clostridiales bacterium | reverse complement strand
GACCTCGTGATAGTGACGGGCGACATGGTTTATCCCGTGCCGTTTCAGTCGGGGACGATAAATAATTTGAATGCGACGAAGCTTTTTGCCGCGACTATGGAGAGCCTCGGCGTCTATTGGACGGTTTCGTTCGGAAACCACGATACGGAGGTCTATTCTCTCTACAACCGCGAAAAAATCTCCGATTATTATGAAAAAACCGACTTCGATTATTGCGTCTATACGGCGGGACCAAAGGAGATCGACGGCTACGGAAATCAAGTCATCGCCGTTGAAAATTCGGGCGGGATTGTCACGCAAGCGCTTGTGATTTTTGATTCTCACGCTTATACAAAGGGCTTTTATCAAGAATACGACAACATTCACGAGAATCAAGTCGTGTGGTACAAGAATGAAATAGAACGGCTATCCGCGCTCAACGCGTCACGCGGCGTGACGGGCGTTGTAAAGTCTCTTGCGTTTTTTCATATTCCGCTGGTGGAGATGAAAACCGCGTGGTTTGAATACATCGACAACGGCTTTAAAAGCACAGCCGACGTAAAATATTTTTACGGTCAGGCGGGCGAGAGCGGCAAGGTTGTCTATTCGGGAACGGGTGAGGACAACCTCTTTGAAACCATGATTGCGCTTGAGAGTACTCAAGGCGTCTTTGTCGGACACGACCACTTAAACAACTTTTCGATATCCTACAACGGCGGTGCGGGCGACTATTATATACGTCTGACCGCGAGTTTGTCCATCGACTATTTAGCATACCCCGGTATTCATAAACAAGTCGCACAAAGAGGAGGCACGGTCATCACTACCGCTACTGACGGCAGCTTTGATTGTTACGGATTGAGGCTGTACGATAAGGGAATATTGTATCAAATAGATTAAGCAATAAATAGTAGGTAATAGGCGATAAGTAAGGACAATAAAAATAGGCGTCATTCTTCACTTCGTTTAGAATGACGCCTAATTTTTACTTTATATCCGCACTTCTTACCTATTACGACTTACGACGTTGCCTTCGCCGTTGTCGCCGGCAATCGCGCAGTAGCTTTTGTTTTTAAGATAGAGGATTTCGACGACGCTCCCTACCGCGTGACGTTTAGAGGTGATTGCAGTCAGCGGTTTTTTGCGTACGACGGTTGAAATTCCCGTTCGGTATTTTACGGTTAATTTATTGAGCTTTTGGGTATAGGTATGGTCTTCGCTGTAGAGGACGATGCCCGTCGTTTTTAGCGCGTTAGGATTTTTCGCGATGTTTTTGGAAATACGGTTTTTGGAATATGCGACGATTAAGGCGGTTACGATAAGAAGTACGAATACGACTGCCGCAATGATTATGTATTTTTGATCAATTCTGAAGCCCAAAATTAGGGGGACAAAAATTCCGAGTAAAATCAAGATAAGTAATATCACGATAACAATGCCGCCGACGGCTTGACCGCTCGTTGTCTTGTTTTTTTTCGGGAGAGGGGAGTTTTGATTGTCCGCGGTGTTTTTTGGAATGCGGGCTTGGAAAAAGACGAGGATTACGGCGGTTAAGGCAGCAAGTGCGAATACGATAGCTGCAATGAGTAAGTATTTTTTATCAATACTAATGCTCCAAAATATGGGGACAAGAACCGTTCCGACAAGAGCTAAGACAAGTAATGTCAAAATAAGAATAAGAGCGCGGATTGAACCCTGGTTTTTTTGTTCTTTTGACGGGTTTGACATAGTGCGTTCTCCTTATGAAATATTTGGCTATATTATAACAGCATAATATGGCCGTGTCAATAGAAAAATGTATTTTATATCGGCGTTATAGGAAGATAATAAAGATTTATAGCAATTCACTTGCAAAAAAGAGCAAAAAGTACTATAATTTATAGAAATACTAAAAAGTAGGTCAAAAGGGTATCAAAAATGTTTCAATTCAGCGACAGAATGAACGGTTTATCCGCGAATGCAATACGTGAGATTTTTAAATATCTATCCGACCCCGAGATGATTTCGTTTGCGGGCGGTATGCCGAACCGCGACGCGTTGCCGGCGGAGATTTTAAACGAGCTTAGCGAAAGGCTGTTCCGCGACAAAAAGATCTATAGCGTCTTGCAGTACGGCGCAACCGAGGGGTATCTGCCTCTTAGGGAGAGCGGTATCGAATTTGTCAAGCGCGTGGGTATTCAAGGTATCGGACTCGATAACACCTTAGTCATCACGGGCGGGCAGCAGGGTATAGATCTCACTTGCAAGATCTTTTTAAATAAGGGCGATTGCGTTTTGGTCGAGGATCCGACGTACGTCGCGGTCTTGCATATCCTAAAGACCTACGAGGCGAAAGCCTACGGTGTAAAATCCGATGCGGACGGGATAAATACCGACGACCTTGAGGAAAAAATCAAGCGTTATCATCCGAAGTTTATCTATCTTGTCCCGACCTTCGGCAATCCTACTGGAAAGACTTACCCGTTAGAAAAACGCAAAAAGATACTTTCGCTCGCGGAGAGGTACGACGTAGTGATATTAGAGGACGACCCGTACTCGCATTTACGTTTCGGCGGCGAACCCGTTCCGTCTATCAAGAGCCTCGATACGACGGGGCGCGTGATATACAATACGAGTTTCAGCAAGATTATTTCCCCCGGAATCCGTTGCGGACTTGCGGTTGCAGACCCCGAAATCATCTCAAAACTTGTGTTGTGTAAACAAGCGACGGACGTCCACACCTCCGCGCTGTCGGCGGCGCTTGCGGACGGGTTTTTGCGCGGCGGCTATCTCGACCCGCAATTAAAAAAGATTTTGCCGATCTATCTCGAAAAGAAAACTCTGATGAGAGAGGCGATAAAAAAATATATGCCCAAAGATTTTGAATGCACCGACCCTAACGGCGGGCTGTTTATCTTCGGCGAATTTAAGAGCGGGAAGTGCGCGGACGACTATTTTAAAACCGCGCTCGAAAACAAGGTCGCGTATGTAAAGGGCGTGGACTTTTATGCCGCGGGCGACGTGCATAACTCCCTCCGCTTAAACTTCAGTAACAGCACAAACGCACAAATCGATACGGGCATGAAAATACTCGGAAAGATATTCGGGTAATAAAGAAGAGGAAAGTATGAGCAAAAAAAATATTATCGACACATTAAACGAACGCGGTTTTATAAAACAGACGGTGTTTCCCGACGAGCTATACAAGCTTTTGGGGTCGCAATCCGTCAGCTTTTATATCGGGTACGACCCGACCGCGGACAGCTTGCACGTCGGGCATTATCTTACGCTTATGGCGGCGGGCTTTATGCAGAGGGCGGGGCACCGTCCGATCATTTTGATCGGCGGGGGGACGGCGATGATCGGCGACCCAAGCGGCAGAACCGACATGCGGAGCATGATGACGCCCGAAATTATTCGGCACAACGTCGAATGTTTCAAAAAACAGATGGCGAAATTTATCTCCTTTGAGGGTGAAAACGCGGCGATTATCGTCAACAACGCGGATTGGATTTTGCCGCTCAATTTTATGGACTTTATCCGCGATATCGGCTCCGAATTTTCGGTCAATAAGATGCTTGCCGCGGAATGCTTTAAGTCGCGTATGGAAAAGGGTTTGACCTTTCTCGAATTTTCCTACATGCTGCTCCAAAGCTATGATTTTTTTGAACTCTTCAAAAAATACGGCTGCGTCTTGCAATGCGGCGGCGACGACCAATGGTCCAATATGCTGTTCGGCGCGGATCTGATCCGCAAAAAACTCGCGAAAGAAGCGTATGTCATGACCTTTGAACTCTTGACGACGACCGACGGAAAAAAGATGGGCAAGACCATGAAAGGCGCGCTGTGGTTGGACGAAAACAAAACCCCGCCTTACGAGTTTTATCAATATTGGCGAAATATCGAGGACGCGAGCGTCGAGAAGTGCATGAAGTTTTTGACTTTTACCGAACTCGATAAAATCAACGAGCTTACCGCCCACAAGGACGAACGCATCAACGAAGCTAAGAGGGTGCTTGCATACGAAATAACAAAGCTCATTCACGGCGAAGCCGCGGCTATAGATTCCGAAAAACAAGCGTTCGCGGCTTTTTCGGGAAACGCGGACGATATGCCGAAAGTCGAGATCCCGAAAGGGACGGAGAAGCTCGTCGATATTCTGTTTGAAACCAAACTTGCGGCAAGCAAGGGTGATGCGCGGAGATTGATAGAGGGCGGCGGGATAAAGGTCGGCGAGGACAAAATCGACGACGTAAACTATGCGGTGAGCGGAGAATTGCTCGCGGACGGATTTGTCCTCCACAAGGGCAAAAAAATCCATGTGCGCGTCACCGTGCGTGAATAACGCGTGAAAGCGTATTTTGCGGCGGCAAAAAGAACGGTAGAGGAGATTACGGTCAAGCGGTCGCGCTTTATCGCGGAGGTCTTTCCTATCGGGAGCGCGGAGGACGCGGAGTATTCTATAAACGGCATTAAACGGGAATACTATGACGCTACTCACCATTGTTACGCATATATCGCCGACCCGAATACCTTTAGGTTTTCGGACGACGGCGAGCCTCAAGGGACGGCGGGACTGCCTATGCTGTCCGTCCTAAAAAAACGTGAGTTTGCATACACCGCGGCGGTGGTCACGCGCTACTTCGGCGGTATCAAATTGGGCGCGGCGGGACTTGTTTCCGCATATACCGACGCGCTTCTATACGCTCTCGAACACGCGGAAATAGCAAGGTACTCGTATTGCGCGCTCTTTAAAATCACATTCCTATATACGCAATGCAAGACCGTGGACGGAGTACTGAGAGAACACTCGGCGACAACCCAACACGCGGAATATGCGGAACGGGTTAGCTACACCGTATACATAGAGGAAGAACGCAAGAATACTCTAAAAAACGCTCTGATCGAGAACACTTCGGGGAATGTGACTATAGAAGAGTGTGGAGAGGGGTTTTTTAAAGTTGAAAGTTGAAAGTTGAGAGTTGAAAGTTAAGGATAATAAAGCAAGTGTGTAGGGGACGATGCCTTCATCGTCCCGTATCCGAATAAAAAAAGCAAGTGTGTAGGGGACGATGTCCTCATCGTCCCGTATCCGAATAAAAAAAACAAGTGTCATTCTGAGCGGAGCGAAGAATCTAAAACATCAGCAAAAATAATAAAAGGGAGTAACCACTATGAAGATAACGCTTACAAAAACCAAAAAAGTAAAACCCGATTACGGCAAGCTCGGCTTTGGGAAATACATGTCCGATCATATGCTTGTTATGGATTATGCGGACGGCGCGTGGGGCGACGCGGAGATTATTCCGTACGGCGACTTTAATATCGATCCCGCGACTCAGATACTTCATTACGGACAAGGTATATTCGAGGGCTTAAAGGCTTATAAGACGCATGACGGAAAGATCACGTTATTCCGTCCGCGTGACAATTTTATCAGAATGAACAACAGCGCAAATCGGCTCTGTATGCCCGCGCTCGACATAGATAAGGTGCTTGACGCGCTCTATGAATTGGTCAAGGTCGAGGAAGATTGGATCCCGACAGCGGAGGGGACGTCCCTCTACATCCGACCGGCTATGTACTGTTCAAACGTCTTTTTGGGCGTGAAGTCGGGGACAAAATACCGCTTTTTTATCGCGGTATGTCCCGTCGGCGCGTATTACGAAAACGGACTTGCGCCGACTAAGATTTTTATCGAGGATTTTTATACCCGTTCGAGCATCGGCGGGACGGGCGAGGCGAAGTGTATCGGCAACTATGCCGCAAGCCTCATAGGTCAGGAAAAGGCACATAAATTGGGCTATGATCAAGCTCTTTGGCTGGATGCAAAGGACAAAAAATATATCGAGGAGGTCGGCGCGATGAACATCTTTTTTGTCATAGGCGATACGGTCGTGACTCCGGCGTTATCGGGCAGTATTCTCCCCGGAATCACACGCGACAGCGCGCTAAAAGTCCTCAAAAAGAACGGATACAAGGTTGAGGAACGCAAAATCTCCGTCGATGAATTGGTCGCGGCGCAAAATTCGGGCGAACTCCGCGAAATGTTCGGGACGGGAACGGCGGCGGTTATTTCTCCCGTCGGCGAATTTACCTACAAGGACGAAAAATATACGGTCGGAAACGGGCAAATGGGCAAAATCACGGGCTTCCTTTACGACACAATCACGGGGATACAAAAGGGAAAAATCGAGGACACCTTCGGTTGGGTAATTAAAATCAAATAACAAAGGTTTTAATAAAATTTTATTTTAAAATATAAGAGCAATGAGAAAAAATGGTAGGTAATAGCATGAGCAGTGTGAGTTTTTTAAAGTGTTCAAAGACACAACTACAAGAAATATCGGACGCGGAGCGCGCAAAATACGCCGCGTTTTTAGCAAAAAATCTGAAGCTCGATATGTCACGCGGCAAGCCGTGTAAGGAGCAGCTTGACCTCTCGCGTCCTATGCTCGACATCCTTTCCGCGACCTCCGATTTAAAGACGGAGAGCGGTATAGACACGCGTAATTACGCGCTTTTAGACGGTATACCGGAGATAAAAAAACTGTATGCGGAGATACTCGGAGTAAAGGAAAGTCAGGTGATAGCCGGCGGCTCGAGTAGCCTCAATATGATGTACGATACCGTTCAGCGCGGAATGCAATTCGGCTTTGGCGGGCATACCCCTTGGGGCAAGGCGGACAAGATAAAATTCCTTTGTCCCGCTCCGGGCTACGATAGACATTTTGCCGTAACGGAGCTTTTGGGGATAGAGATGATTCCCGTCGCGCTCCGTGCGGACGGACCCGACATGGACGAGGTAGAGCGGCTTGTTGCGGAGGACGAAAGTATAAAAGGGATTTGGTGCGTACCGCGTTTTAGCAATCCTACCGGTGCGGTGTATTCCGACGCGGTCGTCAAGCGGTTTGCGGCGATGAAAACCGCTGCGGCTGATTTTAGGATTTTTTGGGACAACGCGTACTCGATTCACGTCTTGACGGACGGCGCGCCCGAACTTCTTGAGATTCTTTCGGAATGCGAAAAAGCGGGAAATCCCGACAGAGTTTTTGAGTTTACTTCCACCTCAAAGGTGACGTTTGCGGGCGCGGGCGTAGCGTTTTTTGCGTCCTCTGAAAACAATGTCAAGGAGGCAAAAAAAGTCTTGACGATTCAGACGATAGGACCGGACAAGCTCAATCAGCTTCGGCATGCGCGGTTTTTAAAGGACAAGGCGGCGACCCTCGCTCATATGAAACGGCACGCGGCTATCCTCAAACCAAAGTTTGACGCGGTGACGGACGCTTTGACGGCGGGACTAAAGGGGCTTGGGATTGCCGAATGGAACGCGCCGTTAGGCGGTTATTTTATCTCGATAGACGTCCTCGACGGGACTGCAAAAAGAGTGGTCGCCCTCGCAAAAGAGGCGGGAGTCGCGCTCACCCCCGCGGGCGCAACATTCCCGTACGGCAGAGATCCGCGTGATAGAAATATCCGTTTTGCGCCGACCTTGCCGCCGCTTGACGAATTAAAAACGGCAACTGAGATTTTTATCTCTTGCGTAAAGATTGCGGCATGTGAGTTAAAAATTGAAAGTTAAAAGTTGAAAATTAAAGATCGCTTCGCTCTGATAAAAAACGAGTGTCATTCTGAGCGGGGCGAAGAATCTCAAACGATTTCACCGAATCACATCTATTTAAATCATTAACTTTCAACGTTTAATTTTGGAGAAAGCCATGAACACAAAACCCGAAGGAATAAAGGGCGAAAGTTCCGCCGAACAATATTTGATTGACAAGGGCTACAAGATTTTGACGAAAAATTTTGTAAGCTATGTCGGCGAAATCGATATTGTCGCACGCGACGGAAAGTATATCGTGTTTGTCGAGGTCAAGAGCCGCACGAGCCTAAAGTACGGTAGACCCGCCGAAGCGGTCACGAGCGACAAGATACGCAAAATCCGTCGTACCGCGGAGTTTTATCTCACCAAAAATCACCTATACGGGAGCGACGTCCGCTTTGACGTCGTCGAGATTTTAGGCGGCGAAATTACGCATATAGTCAATGCGTTTTAAGCAACTTCGGAAGAACATCTTGTCTGTAGAAAATAAAAATAGACGGCATAAAAGCCGTCTATTGTAATAATCCCGGTCGGGTCGTGTGTAAGCACCTCGCCTTCGTAAAGAGAAACCTACGGGTCGAAGCAATCATTGCGTATTGCAAAATCGTCGACGGTGTCGCCACCTATTCGCAAACGGTAAAACCATCGCTCAAACGCCACCAACAAAATATTGTTGGGCTCTTATTTTATGATCATTGCCGATACTCTTACAAGTAAAACCGTAAATTTTAAAGGGCAACTCACGATTCTCAATAGCGGATATGTGTAAGCACTCCGCTGTTGCAAGAAAAATGCCTACTTCGACAAAAACCTCATCCACTTACAAGATACAAAACACAAAAAGCCCTTTTTCGTATTTAACGTAAAAATTATATCATAAAAGAAACGAGAAGTCAACTATAAATTCAAAAATAAATTTATTTATGAAACGCCGGCGACTTCTCTTATTATCCTTAATTTTTAATTTTCAACTTGCAAAAATCATTTTTTTCCAAGCAGTTTTTTAAGATAAGCGGAGAGTTCTTTAAACGCGCTTCGCGGGTCGATTTCGTTGAGGACGTCGATTAGAGCGGAGATTTGCTCGTCGCTTAGGTTGTCCTTTGACTTTGACAGATATGCGGCGCGGTTTTTGACGGTGAAGAGGAGCAGCTCTTCGAGCGGCGCGGATTTTGCGGCGAGGGTGACGAGGGTTTTACTTTTTGCCGCAAATTGGATAAAGTCCTTGTTTAGGCGCGTATAGTCCAATTTTCCGCTTTCCTTTGTGTACTCCTTGAGGATAGCCGCGTACTCCTTGCTTGCGAGGAGTTCCGTCGTAGCCTTTGTAGGCTCTTCCTCTTGCGGTAGGGTTTCGACCGAAGAAGAGAGCTTTAAGACCACTCTCGAATGTATGGAATAAGGGAGTCCCGCGGTTGCGTCAATCGCTTCGGTCACCGCTTTTTCGGGGAATAGGGTTTCGTCGATTTTTCCGTACGCTATGGCTTTTCCGGAGCGTTTGTCGATTGTATATGCCGCCGCCGCATCACGGTCGATTCGGTGGAGCTTGATCCCCGCGCCGCCCGTAGGCAGCTTTTGCTTGTACGCAAGAGCCGGAATGGTCTCCAACTCGATTGCTTTTGTTCTGATAGTATTATTAGACATAACAGTCCTCCTTGTCCGATATAAGATTGGTCGGCAATTACTTATTCGGAAACATTGTTTTTATACAGTATATCACATTTCGGAAAAAAATACAATCTTTTTTATGCGTTGCAATTAAGTTGGAAATTGAGAGTTGAAAGTTGAAAAGTGAGGATTATAAGATGTATAAGTTCATAGAAATCATTTGAGATTCTTCGTAAGCTCAGAATGACACCGATCTTTTTATGGAATGACATCGGATTTTTGATTGTTGAAAAATTTGTTACAAAACGGAGTAAAATATGCTATAATATAAAAAGAATTTTAAAGTGAAAAAATTATGCTATAAGATGAAAAAGCAACGACAAACAAAAGATTCTATAGCATAAAAAAGTATCGACCAAAAAGTGATTCTATATCATAAAAATCATAGGTAAAAATACAGTAAAAAAAGAGATGCAGATGATAACGGAGACAATAAAAGCTACGGACAAAGAGGGGATAAGACGTGCTGCGGAGCTGATTCGGCGGGGCGAGACGGTTGCGTTTCCGACGGAGACGGTTTATGGGCTTGGGGCGAACGCGTTTGACGGGGCGGCCGTTGCGAAAATTTTTGAGGCAAAGGGGCGACCCGCGGACAATCCTCTGATAGTCCATATCGAAAATATTAATATGCTTTACGAAATCGCCGTGGGAATTCCCGACGATTTTTATGCGCTGTACGAAAAGTTTATGCCGGGACCGTTGACGGTCATACTTCATAGGAGTAAACGTATCGGCGACGCGGTGACCGCCGGACTCGATACGGTGGCGGTGCGTTTTCCGCGGCATAGAACCGCCGTAGAACTCATCAAAACGAGCGGTTTGCCCCTTGCCGCGCCATCCGCAAATCTCTCGGAGCACGTCAGTCCGACGAGTGCGGCGCACGTCCTCCGCGACCTCGGAGGCAGAATCCCCATGATTGTGGACGGGGGAGAATGCACTGTCGGTATAGAATCTACCGTCCTCGATATGACGAACGACGTCCCCGTGGTTTTGCGTCCGGGAGCGGTGACCCTCGATATGCTGAAAAAAGTCCTTCCGAGCGTCACGGACTATAGAAAGGACGTAACCGGCGGAGAAATTATACAAGCAAAATCCCCCGGAATGAAATACCGCCATTATAGCCCCAACGCGGAACTGTATTTGGTGAAAACCCCCGCGGACGGAATTGCCCTCTATGACGGAATAAAAAATCTTGCGGAGGGAATAGCAAATAGTGACGGAATGAAAAATCTTGCGGAGGGAATTGTTCGCTGTGCCGGAATAAAAAACCTCACGGACGGAATCGCCGTTTATGACGGTATAGAAGCGTCAAAAAAAACCGTCGTTGCAATCGTCCGCGAGTCCAATCTCGCGCTTTACGGCGAACGCCGCACTTTCTCCGTTCCCGACGACACAAAGGGCTACGCAAAACGTATCTACGCGCTCCTCCGCGCCGCCGAAGAAACCGCCGACATCATAGTCTGCGAAGAACCCGACGGAAACGGTTCGGGGGGGGCGGTCTTAAATAGATTGAGAAAAGCGGAGAATAGGAAATAGGGGGAAGTTGAGGGTTGAAAGTTGAGATTTGAAAAGTGAGGAAAACAAGAGGTGGAACGGCTGACATTTGAGATTCTTCGCATTCGCCAGAATGACAGAGGCATCATGTCCGATCATTATTTTGGGTTTAACAAACGGATAATTTTCGGCAAGAATGCGATCCAAAATAAAAAAGCTTTGTAAAGGCAATGGCAAAAACAAAAAAGCATTGAAAAATCACTTGCCAATTCTACAAAATGCTGATATAATAGTAGGGCTGCGCTAGGTGGAGAGCTAGCGGTGCTCTGTACCTGCAATCCGCTATAGCAGGACCGAATGCCCGCCTCGGCGGTCTTGTGGAAAGTCTGGCTTTGATAAGGAATGTTGATATTAAGGTCCCATCCAATATAAATCTGTGAACCATGTCAGGACCGAAGGGGAGCAGCATTAAGCAGACACTTATATGTGCCATGGGGAAGCTTTGAAGGAGTCACCTGTTAAAGTTCCGTTTCGGCAAGACTGGTCAACGCGGGATGCGCAGTTAATGACAATAATACTCTATAAAATCAAATTCTTCACATTTTGGCGGTGTCTTTTCGCCGTCTAACGCGCGTTTTTTCGCCGTCTTACGTACACTTGTACGCTTAACGGCAAAAAGAACGCACGTTATCCGACAAAAATCCATCCGTCAAAATGCAAACAATTTGGTTTTATAGAGTAATAGGAGCGTTTCGTTTTTTTACGGAACGCTTTTTATTTTTGAGGAATACAAAATGGAATACACGGAAACAGAGGGGAGCAATGCGGATTTTTTGTTACTATGCCGCCTTTTGGACGAACATTTGGATAGGGCGGTCGGCGGTGCGAAAAACCGAGCGCAGTATATCCCGTACAATCTCGCGGACGGTATCGAAAACGTGATTTTGGCATACGACGGAAAAACCGTGGTCGGGTGCGCGGGACTTCGCCGATACGGCGGTGAATGCGCGGAATTAAAGAGGGTATTTGTCAGAGCGGAATACCGCAATTCGGGTATCGGAAAAGAGTTAATCACGAGAATAGCGGAGAGGGCAAAATCCCTCGGATTTAAAAAACTCATTTTGGAAACGGGGGAGATATTAAAAGAAGCGACCACATTATACCGTACTTGCGGCTTTTACAAAACGGAAAATTATCCGCCGTATACGGAAACGACCGATTCGTTTTGTATGGAAAAAATTTTGGATTATTAAAACAAAAACAGAGGATACGTTTTAGATTCTTCGCAAGCTCAGAATGACACGCAAGCTCAGAATGACACAGGCAAGCAACATTAAGACTATTTGAAAAGAGTGCAGAGAAAAAATTTTCTAGAAAATTTTGTCTCTGCCTTATTCTTATCAAAATATAAAATCACTTCATAAGCTCATCCAATTTTTTGCTCCAAGCGGCGGCGGTTTTGGGGTTATATTTTTTGGGGATAGCGGCGGCGTGGTCCATTGCGGTTTTGGCGGTCAGGAGCACTTTGCCGAGCTTAGAGAAAAGCGCGATATTTCTTGAGGCGATACCGAGCTTTTGCAGGATATCGTAAAACGAGATTTTTGGTGCTGCGCCGGCTTCGGCGGCGGCATTGATGTCTTTTTCGGTGATGATCCCGCTTTCCATCAAAAATTTCAGGTCTTTTTCCTTTAAGCTCAAGAGCCAGCGTTTAAAAATATCGATTTGGACGTGTTTCGAGCCGATTTCCGTAAAAAACTTGACTTGATAGTCCCAAAGCGATTCGGTCGTGACCGAATTTTTTTCGTTTACGGTATCGGCGAGCATTTTTCCGGCGCGCATAGACGGCCCTATGCCCGAACCGATAAGCGGCATAGTCATGAATGCCGAATCGCCGACCAGAGCGTAGCCGTCGAGGACAAATTTTGAGACCGGGTAGCGGACGGGGATAGGAATGATTTTTCCGCTAACGACGGTATCGTCCGCAAGGATAGGATTTTTTTGACGGATAAAAGCGAAGGCTTCGTTTGCTTCCGCTTCGGAGACGCGTTCGGACATACAAAACATCACGTCCGAAAGCTCCGTCATTTCGTCATAGATATACCAACCTATAGCGATTTTGCCGATACATTTGACGTAATAGCGGAAATAGTCGGGAATTTTTTCGCCCTTGTTGACCCCGCAAATAGCGCGGTAAGAATAGAAAACCTCTTTTGTGGACGGCATAGGCGTAAAGCCCGCATTTCGCGGAAGTGAGGCGCGAAACGGCGAAAACACACCCGACGAATCGATTACCAGATCGGCGTAAACGGGTACCGCGCCGACGACCGCGCCTTTGACGGTCAGCCCGTCCAAAATCAAACGGTCGACCGTATGACAAAACAGTAATTTTGCGCCCGCGTCCTCTGCGCGTCCGATCAAAATATCCTTTAGGTAGCGGCGACGAATGCGAAAATCGGGTACGGCGGGGTTTTGCGGAATACGAACCTC
>JAITOQ010000060.1 GCA_031289865.1 Clostridiales bacterium | reverse complement strand
AATAATGGTCGTTGCGCTCCGATAAAAAGCCGTTGTTATTCTGAGCATAGCGAAGAATAAGGGTCGCTGCGCTCCGATAAAAAACCGTTGTAATTCCGAGCATAGTGAAGAATTACGCTGCCTTTTTAACACCTTAATTTTCAACTTTCAACTTTCAACTTTCAATTCCGAACTTATTATATCATATCTTTGCTTTTTTTCCTTGACTTTTTTTTGAATTCCTTATATACTATTTCACGCAAACAATATAAACTGCACAAAGGAGTTATGGCGAAGCACCGATGGATTATTTAATCGAAGGATTTAAAGAGTTAGAATGGCAGCAGCCCGTTATGTGGCTGATCGGTTGTATATTGATCTATCTCGCTATCAAGCGCGATATGGAGCCTATGCTCCTCCTCCCTATCGGGTTGGGGTGCATCTTAGTGAATATGCCCCTCACAAACGTCTTGACCGAAGCTCCGAGCAACGCGTTTCTCATAGGCGCGTTCGGCGACCTTGCAAAGGAATATTCCTTTGCGACTCAAGCGGTAGGCGGCGAGGGCGTAATCGAATGGCTGTTTAAGGTGGGTATCGAGGCGTCGGAAGCAATGCCTATCCTCCTCTTTATAGGTATAGGCGCAATGATTGATTTCGGGCCGCTTATCTCAAATCCAAAGCTGATGTTTATGGGGGCGTTCGCTCAACTCGGAATTTTTATCACCGTGATCTTCGCGGTATTAGTCGGCTTTAATCTCAACGACGCCGCATCCGTCGGTATCATCGGCGCGGCCGACGGCCCGACCTCTATTCTCGTCGCTCAAACCATCGGCGCGCCCGAACTGTTAGGTCCTATCACAATCGTGGCTTATTCCTATATGGCTCTCGTCCCGATCATTCAACCGCCCGTCATCAAGCTCGTCACGACCAAAAAACAGCGTTTAATGCGCATGGACGACCAAATAATCAAACCCGTACCCAAAGTCGTCAAGATCCTCTTTCCTATCGTCATAACGATTATAGCGGGTCTGATCGCGCCGAAAAGCCTTGCGCTCGTCGGCTTTTTGATGTTTGGGAATCTCCTCCGCGAATGCGGCGTCTTAAACCAACTCTCAAAGACCGCGCAAAACGAATTGGTCAATCTGATAACGCTGCTCCTCGGAATCACAATCTCGTTTAAAATGATAGGCTCACAATTTTTGACGATAGACACGTTAAAGATTGTCGGACTCGGACTGCTCGCCTTTATATTCGACACAATCGGCGGCGTCTTGTTTGCGGATTTGATGAATCTGTTCTCAAAAAAGAAAATCAACCCGATGATCGGCGCGGCGGGCATCTCCGCGTTTCCTATGTCGGCACGCGTCGTCCATAAACTCGGCAGAAAGGAAGACCCGACCAACTATCTCTTAATGCACGCGGTCGGCGTCAATGTGTCGGGTCAAGTCGCCTCCGCAATCGTCGGAGGGCTGATCATCGCCCTCGTTTTGGGCTAAAAAAAGAGTCTATGCTCAAACTTAATATCGCCATTGTTTTTTGGCTGAAAAAGTCGCCGTAGCGCTAAAAAAAGAGTCTATACCACGGAGGAAATTGATTATGACTTCAATTATCGGCTTTATTCAAACCCTTTTTGCGTCCGTCCTTTCCGCAATCAACTTAGATGATTTAGGAAAAGCGGGAGAGATCTTTGGCAAAGGTATGCTCGCAATCTTCATCGTCGTCGCCCTCATCGTCGCCGCGACCTATCTTTTAAAATACTTTTCCGAACGCGCCCAAAAGAAAACCGACGCAAAAAAAGACGCGGAGACCACGGAAACCTCCGACGCGGAATAAAATCATGTACCCGTAGCTCAGCGGATTAGAGTATCAGACTCCGACTCTGAGGGTCGCAGGTTCAAATCCTGTCGGGTACACCATTATAGCCCGTTTTTCACGGGAAAAAGCAGAAAACAGACCGAATTTGGTCTGTTTTTTGATTTTATATATATTTTTTGCCGTTATTGCTATTTTTTAAGCCCTTTCACCCACAACTTAACTACCTCGGTATCCGCATGGGGTTCTTCGGGAAATTCGGAAACCAATTTTTGGGATAGAGCGAGAGCGTCGTCTTTATTTTGTATAAGAGAGTACTTGTTTTTATTGAAAATAATCCCGTCCCAATCCCCGCAATTATTTATTGCGCTGATATTTGAAAACTCCTCGACTAAATCAAAGCCTACAAATGTAAAATCATTATCGTTAAAATCGGCGTCTAAGTCAAACGAAACCGCGAACACCCTTTCGGTATTTTTTACATCGTTTTCATCAATCTCAAAAAAATCATAAAGACCTATATCAAATGAAATTAAATCCCCGTCTATCACGCCGCCGACTTCAAAAAACCTAATAAGTTTTTCTTCGTTTTGCGGTATATACCTAATGCTACTCATTTATCTCCTTCTATGCCGCCGAATACAAGACGAAAGTCAACTTGCCTTGCTTGATATAGACGGGGAGATAGGTGTCTCCGACGGAGAAGCGGTCGGTTTTGACGAAGTGAGTAACGGTAACGCTGCTTTCTTCGTACTCTTTGCTTGTATTTTTCAAGTAGTATGCAAAGCCTACCGCCGATGTGATCGGGATTTTGTTGCCGCCGTCAGCCTCGTCCGCGTCTACAAATCCGTCGGTGTCCGATTTGCTCTTGTCAAAATAGTACAGCAAATCCCCTATTTTACTCGGATCATAGGTTTCTTTTTTTCCCTCAAGCATCATATCGAGGAGCTTTGTCTTGTCGTCTAAAACGCTCGGCACGGTAAAGGAATAGCTTACGCTTGAATCGATACTGTCAAGAGACGCGGCGCGCATCAAGCCGAAAATCATTTCGTTGTCAAAATAAGTTCCGCTGAGCTTTACACTTCCGTTTTTCGGCGAATTCCCGTCCTTTGATAGGGTGTAATCATAGGTTTTTTTACCGTATTCGGCATTGATTTCAAAGACAAGAGTTTCGTTTTTAGTCACCTTTTTGTAGGAATATTTAGGGACAAAGCCGCCGTCGCCGCCCGTCAAGACCTCCGATTCTATCACAATTGCCGCCCCGTCAAAAGTCATATCGACCTTGTAGGTAAATCTATTTCCTTTAAAATTCTTGACTTCTTTTGCTCCGACGTAAACCGTCGCGCCTTTTAAATACTGCATAGTGAGGGTCATTTTTCCTATAGGCTTTCCGTCCGTACCGCCGTCAAAGACGTCGTAACTTAAAACCTGTTCGCTCTCCCACTGTCTGAGCAAGCTCTGAGAAAGGGTCTTTTTGCTTTGGCAAGCCGTAAGCGTGACGACAAGCAAAACCGCGGTGACGATGAGTAACAATACTTTTTTCATAAAAACCTCTTTGTGTTCTTTGAATATATTCCCTCTTAAAAGAAATAACATCTTGACCATTATATCACACCGCGAGGTTTTTGTAAAGGATTAAAATCGATATTTTTCCCCATAAGAATTTTTATGAAAATTACCGCGGTTATCGCCGTAAAGCCCGAACTCAACAGTCCTATAGCGGGGTATGCGTACGCAACGAGCGCGGAAAAGCCTACGAGGCTGACCAATGACGCTATAGACGCAATCCCAAAAGCGGAGGTCAATCCGCCGAAACGCGGCACGAGCGACCTATAGAGGCTCTTTGCGGTGGAAATCATGGTCGAAAAGACCGCCAAAAAGACGACGACCGCGGCGGTTTGACCGTAGCCTAAGGACGCAGCCGCTTCTATCACGGGCATTTCGCCCGCACCCGCCCCGTTTACGCAATAGATCATGTAGAGAAGCGCGGTCAATGTAAGCGCGGAAAAAAACGAGGTAAAAAAAATCTCCCGTTTTTCCGCTTTTTCCTTTTTGACGATCAAATAGCCGCCCAAAAAGACGTTCATCGAGGTATAGGACACGGATTTTAAGAGATTAAGACCGCTTTCCGCGGGGACGGCGGTGTTCTTTACATACAATACGACGATGAGTGCGGCAATTACCGCGACAAGGGCTGCAAAGAGGGATTTCAGCCGTTCTATACGGCTTAGCGCGATCAAAACCGCGGGGATTAAACTGACGATCCCTATATGCTTTACTCCGAAAAACTCGCGGAAAATACTCTCCGCTCCCGCCGTCATCGCCGCAAGCATCACAAGCGCGGAGATAAAAAACGCGGAGCGCAATATTCTCGCATACCGTTTGGGAAAGAGGTCAAAAAAATCAAACGAGCCGTCGTGCGCCCGAATCTCCGCGGGCGCGGAATTCCCTATATAGAGAAATACCCCCGAAAACCCTCCGAGCAGCAATCCCGCAAGGAGGACGACGGCGATATTTTGTCCGTTAAAAAACAGCGCGATTTCGCTCCCCGACGCAAAGCCCGCGCCGATAATCGCGCCGACGTACAGCGACGCGTTTTTTACTGCTCTAAACATTGCTCCCCGACATTTCCCTCCGTTGCGCTTTGCTCCTCAAAGCGGCGTTCTCCGAAGCTTCCGCTTGCGACGTCCTCTTTTTGACCTTGACCCTCAAAGTGAGATTCTCTAAAGCTCCTGTTTTCAAAGCTCTCTTCGCCGAAGCTTCGCTCTTCGGGGCGGCGTTCCGCAAAAAATTGTCCGTCGCCCTCCCCTCTGTCGTTTAAAAAGATCTTGTTGACGGAGACCTCGTAAGCGGTCTTTGTGACGGGCGCACCGTCCACGGTCTTTTGGTATTCGCGGCTCTGAATCCTGCCGCTGACGGTGATTTTTTCGCCGACGGACATGTTTTTGACAAAGCGTGCGTTTCGCCCCCACGCAATGCAAGGTATATAGTCCGATTTGTTGTACGAACGGTTGACCGCTATCAGCATATCCGCAATCTCCCTATTAAACGGAGTCGTGCGGTATACGGGAGGTTTGCACAAAAAGCCCGTGAGGGTAATGACGTTCGGATTCAGTTTTTCGTCCGCCGCCGCCACCTCCCGTACAAAGACGGTGAGCATCAAACGGCTCTTTTCGTCCTCCGTCTTGTTGTAGCTCCTAAACTGTCCGAATACGCTGATCTCGCGACCGACCTCCGCGCCGCCCTCCGCAAGGAGCCGTTCGGAAATCGTGATAGGCAAAACGTCATACTGCTCCGACAGACGCTTTACCTTGAGATTTACCTCGTAAAAGCCCTCGCCCATCACCTCATGGCTAAATGCGGGTTCGGAGTCGATCACTCCGCGCAAGTGGAGCGTGTTGTTGCTCATCTGTTCATAATTCATGGTTTCCTCCAAAAAAAAACGTTTCTATGCCGCAAACTGCCGACCCGTATGATCAATCCGATAGTTTTCCGTCCGGACCAACTCGCCGACGGTCACAAAGCGATACCCCTCGCGGAGAAGCTTCGGAATCAAAATCCCGATAGCGTCCGTCACGCAGTCGCTGTTGTTGTGAAACAGTATAATCGAGCCGTTTCTCACCTTTTTTGAAACGCGGTCGACAATACTCGACGTCCGCGTATCCTTCCAATCCAAGCTGTCCACGTCCCACTGTATAACGGTCAGCCCAAGCTCCGCGGACACGCCTATCAGTCTGTCGTTATAGCTCCCGAACGGCGGTCTAAAAAAGCGCGTATCCTTTCCCGTCGCGGCTTTTAACTTGTCGTTGACGCTCAAAAGCTCTTTTTTCATCTGTTCGGCGGTAAGCTTCGCCATGTCGGGGTGATTTTCGGTGTGATTTCCTATCTCTATCCCCGCATTATCGAGCATTTTTACCTCGTCTATGTATTTGTCTATCCAAAATCCGACCAAAAAAAAGGTCGCCTTTATCCCGTTCGCATTTAAAATTTCTAAAATTTTTTCGGTCTTATCCGCGCCCCAAGCCGCGTCAAAGGTAAGCGCGATTGCCTTTTCCGGCGTATCGACGCTGTATATCGGCAGCCGCCTCATCGTATACCCCGCATACGCCGCCGAAAAGGTCGGAAACGTGAGGGACAATACCGCTATCGTGACCGCCGCAAGAAGCGCGGCCGTATTGATCCAAACCCTACCGCGAACGGTCAATATCAGAGAGCGTTCCCCCCGTTTTTTTATGAAGCACTATAGCTTATGAGGGAGCGGGGGGAGTTATGACCGTTTTAGAGTTGAAAATTGAAAGTTGAAAGTTGAAAGTTACGGTATCGCTTCGCTCTGAACAAAAAAGTGAGTGCCGTTCTGAGCGAATGCGAAGAATCTCAAACGAGCAACGAATCACATTCTCTTGTAATCCGCAACTTTCAACTCTCAATTTTCAACTCTCCACTTTTAAACGGTTTCTCCGAATCACTTCTCTCATAATCCGCAACTTTCAACTTTCAATTTTCAACTCTCCGCTTTTAAAAGATTATACTATATATTTCGCCCTCTAAGGATAAGAGGTTTTAACGCTTTTTGGCGTTTTTTGTAGAAAAAGGTCCGCGTATATCCGCAGACCTTTAAACTCTTTTTTCTACATCTCTTTTCTGTCGCTCAACGCTCTCGACAGTGTCATTTCGTCGGCATATTCTATCTCGGAGCCGACGGGAAGTCCGTGCGCGATACGCGTGACGGTCACGTCAAAATTTTTGAGCAGTCGTGCGATATACATTGCGGTCGCCTCTCCTAAAAGATCGGGGTTCGTCGCGACGATAATCTCTTTTACTCCGTCTAAGCGCGGCAGCAATTCTTTTATACGGATATCCTCCGGACCCACATTATTATTCGGGTCTAACACCCCGTGCAAGACGTGATATACTCCTTGATACTCTCTGACCTTTTCGATAGCGAGTACGTCCTTCGGCTCTTTGACGACCAAAATAACGGACGCGTCACGCGTACGGCAAACGACGCATTCCTCCTCGTCGGTAAAGTCGCCGCAAGTCTTACAAAACCGCACTTTTTCCTTTACCTCCGCGATAGCGTCCGAAAAACCGCAAGCGTCCTCGCGTGACATATTGATAACGGCGTAAGCGTACCGCCCCGCCGTCTTTTTCCCTACTCCGGGCAGACGCGAAAAATATCCCGCAAGCTTTGCAACGCTGTCTATCTCTCTCAAAACAAGCCGCCCATGCCGCCCGCAAGCGGTCCCATTACCCTCTCGGCTTCCTCGTCGGCGGTCTTGTACGCGTCGTTTATCGCCGCAATGATGAGATCCTCAAGCATTTCTACGTCCGACGGGTCAACGACTTCGGGCTTGATTTTGATGGAAATCAATTGCTTTTTTCCCGTCATAGTGACCTCGACAAGACCTCCGCCCGCTTCGGCGGAAATCTCCGTGTCCTCTAATTCCTCTTGGGCTTTTTGCATGTCCTCTTGCATCTTTTGAGCTTGCTTCATAAGCTGCTGCATGTTGTTGCCGCCGCCGAATCCTCCGAATTTTGGCATACTTCGTCACTCCTTAAAAATTTGTTTTGTATTTTAATGCGAAATTATAAGTTAATCAAACCTACCGTATGATAGTCTTTATCCCATTGAAAAGCTCTTTGAGCCTCGCGGTTTCCTCCGCGGGGTCTTTTTCTTGCGGTTTTCTGTAGACGGGCTTTAGACTTAGCGTCGGCTCTATCGTCCTCAAAACCGTTTCCGCGTCTTTAAAATTGTCCGCGAGCATAAAAACGTTAAAATCCGCTTCGTCCGCAAAATACACAAAAAGCCCGTTTTCTCTAACCGCCGCGTCGGGTACGTTCGTCGCGGACGCGTGGAGCTGAAAATGCTTTCGTGAACGGAACAGCCCGATCATCTTACCGAAAATATCCCGCCCGTTTTTTTCGCTTGTCTCCGCACAGTCGGGTTGCGGAATATCCCTTTTCGCGGTTTCACGCGTTTCTATACCGCCGTTATTCTGCAATGCTTCTGTGCTTTTGTAGGGGACGATGCCTTCATCGTCCCGAAAACGCGTTTCATTCCGCACACGCGTTTCTATACCGCCGAAATTGTCTTTTTCAGCTTTTAAAATCAAGTTTTTTTTTATATCGCCGTCAAAATTTTCCAACTTGTTTTCGATATTTTTTAAGCGTATCAACAAGCCCGTTTCGTCCGTTTCCTTAGAAAAATCCGCCGCACGGATTATTGCCGCCTCCAAAAAAATCCTCGGATTTCCCGAATAGCGCATTTCGTTCTCCGCTTTTACAAAGATTTCCAAAGCGCGGTAGAGGAGCTTCGGCTCGTACTTCGCCGAAAGCGGGAGCATGGCTTGTGTCAATTCTTTTGTGAGTCCTTGACAGCCGCCCTCGCCCGCCGCCCTCAAAAAAATGAGGTTTCTAAAAAAATTACAAAGCTCGCGCCGCGCAATATTTACGTTTGACGTGACGTCCAAAATTTTTGCCGACACGGTTATAGCCGCGTTTACGTTTCCCGACAAGACCGCCTCCGCAAGAGGCAGATATGCCTCCGGTGAGCTTACGGCAAGGGCTTCCGTCACGTTTTGATAGGAGATATAGCTGCCGCTGTACGCAAGCGCGGTATCCGCGTAAGAAAGCGCGTCGCGGACGCTGCCGTCACCCAATTTTGCAAGGGTATAGACTGCTTCCGCGTCATATTTTACGCCTAATTCGTCAAAGATTTTACGGAGACGCATAGCTATAACGTCGGTCGGGACAAGCCTAAAATCAAACCGCATACAACGCGACAGCACCGTCTGAGGAACCTTGTGAATTTCGGTCGTCGCAAGGATAAAAATCATATGCGACGGCGGCTCTTCGAGGGTTTTTAGGAGCGCGTTAAAAGCGTTTATGGTGAGCATGTGTACTTCGTCGATGATATAGACCTTGTATTTTAAATACACGGGCGGGAAATTACTGTTGTCGCGGAGCGAGCGTATCTCGTCCACTCCGTTGTTACTCGCGCCGTCAAGCTCGATGATATCCACGCTTTCCGCGGACTGCGTCACCTCGCACGCGGCGCATTTACCGCACGGCGAACCGTTCACGGGCGACAGACAATTGACCGCACGCGCAAAAATCTTTGCCGTCGTGGTCTTGCCCGTTCCCCTCGTACCCGTGAAAATATAGGCGTGGCTCACATTACCCGTCTTTATCTGATTGACCAACGTCCTTACGATGTGATCCTGTCCCACAACGTCGTCAAACGATGCGGGTCGGAAATTTCTGTACAGAGAAACAGCCATATATTCCTTCTTATGTTAGGTAATAAGTAATAGGTAATAAGTAAGGTGTCGCTACGCTCCTATAATAAGTAGGTGTCATTCTGAGCAAAGCGAAGAATCTCAAACGACACCCGAATCACATTCTCTTTTAATCCTCACTTATTACCTATTACTTATTACCTATTACTTAAAGCTTACTTAGTATATTTTAACGACCTTTCCGCTCTTGTCGATTTCTTCCCACTTCTCGCTTTCCTTGACCCGCGCAACCCCGTCGTTAAACGGCATCGCCGCATCAAAACGGAAAGGAATAGCCACATTGCCTTCCCTATCGATAAAGCCCGACTTGCCGTGCTTTGTCACGCAAGCAAGCCCTTCCTTAAAGCTCATTCCAAGCTCGTAATCAAAGGGGATAATCACATTGTTTTGCGGATCGACATAGCCGAACAACTCGTTTTTTTCCGCGCACGCAAGCCCTTCGCGAAAGGCAAAAATCTCCTCGTACACGGGCTGAATTTTTATCTGATTCGTACCCGGCTCGATATACCCGTAACGACCGTTGCGCGTATATTTAGTCCAATTCTCCTCAGGTGAGATCGGCGTATTTTTGGTCGGCTCGTCCGCCGCCTTAGGACGTTCGCCTTGAGGGATTTTTTCTTGAAAAAACTTGATTAAATCGGTAGCGTATCCGTAAATACTCTTTTTACCCGACTTTTCTCTGTTTCCGCTATTCGGCTGTTCTCTGCGGTCGCCGCTCCCGCCGTCCTTTTGACGGTTTTTTGCGGGGTCGCCTAACTGCTTGCGGTTTTGATCGATTTTCGGCTTTCCGTTTCCGAACCCCGTGTTTCTTTCTGCGTTCGGTCTGCGGTCCGCGTTTTCTCCGACACTCTGCGCTCTTCCGCGCTCCGCACCCGCCGCTACCGCGTCTTGTCTGCGGTCAACGCTCGCGCCGTTTCGGTCGCCGCGGTTGTCGTTTCGGTCTCTGCGGTTGTCGTTTCTGTCGCCGCGGTTGTCGTTTCGGTCGGGTCTGCGACCCGCTTTCGGGTCAAAGGGCTTGACATTCGCCGATACCGCCTCGGTCTTTTGGGCGTCGCTTTTTTCGTCCGCTCCGTCTATAGCTTCCGCATTCTCTTCCTCGCGAACCTCTTCGCGAAAATCCACCGACAAAGCGGAAAGCGCGTGTTTTAACTCCGTCAAATGCTTTTTATTAAAAAATTTTACGCCGAACATTTCGCGTTCGCTGCGTCTGACGATTCCGTACAAATCCTTGATATATCCGTTAGTAAGGATCTCTTTCAACGCGTCGCTGAGGTCCAAATCGCTTACGGGACGCGCTAAAAGTTCTTTGTCATACGGCGGAACGTATTGCGCTCTGACTTTTTTATAGGGTTTACCTTTATTCATATAGTTACTCCGAACAACATTGTAACATAAAACCGCCGAAGTTTCAAGTAATTTTTAAGGGTTTATTTTTTAAATTGAGAGTTGAAAGTTGAAAGTTGAAAAGTAAGGATTATTATTTCAACTTTCAACTTTCAATTTTCAACTTCAACGACACAATCTGCTTGACGAATCGGTCAAAAGCATAGCGATCAAAGTGACAATCAAAATGATACTTTCGTTGCCGTTAATCCCTCCGTCGCCCGAAAACAATAGGATCATAATCAAAATTAAAACCAAATAAGTTGAATTACCGTTAAACATAAAAACCTCCGAGATGTTTTTTCCTACTAAAGAATATTGCGTAAAGCGTCGAAATATTACCGATGAAACGAATAATCGCATATTTTTTGTTTGTTTTGTGATATAATTAAATATATAAAAGTATAGGAGGAACATTATGGCTAAATCTGACGTAACACATACGAAGCTCAACGAAATAGATGACGTTGAGCCTTATCTCCCTCGTTATAATGCGGAAACCGAGGCGGCTATCGAGGAGGGGCGAAAACTTGCCGAAGAAGTAAAAGAGGGAAAGCGTAAAGGCTTTTCGTCCGTTCGGGAAATGCTTGACGATATCGGGGTATAATTCCGATTTGTTTTAAAAGAAAAAGGACTGTTTCAAAAAATATTGAAACAGTCCTTTTTTTGTGTTTTCCGCGGTTCTATACCGCATTTCATTCGGCAATCCCGCCGCTCCTCAAATTCACCGTTCGCGCTTAGTCCCCTCCGCCGCGTCGATTTTAGCCGCGCCGTCGGTTTTTGGCAAAGCGTTCGCGGTTTCGTCGGTTTTCACCGTCACGTCGGTTTTGGGCGCGCTTTCCGCGGCGTCCTTGTCTTTTGAGAGGACGCCCGCGACTAAAAGCAAGCCGCTTATCGAGGTCAACGCTTCGTTTACCGCGGGTGCGTCGAGCTTTACACCAAAGGATTGGAGCAAAAGTATAAACGCGCCCGAAAGCGTCAGCCAAAATTTAGGGCTTTTTAATTTTTCTTTCATCGTTCCTCCGATTCGCCCCCGCCGAACAGCTTTTCCTTGATGCTCTCCACATCGGTTTTGATCTCTTTTACCGCTCCTAATGCGGTACTCAACTGTGCGATTGTCGATTGGTATTTTTGTTCGCGCACTCTCCCGTCCTTTAGGACATAGAGAAGGAGCGCGACAAAAAGTACGGCAAACAGCCCGTTCGCAACGGCCAATTTAATAATCTCGTCCCAAAGCATAAGCCCCTCTCCCGCTTATTTCAAAGCGTTTAACAGTTTTGTATAACTCGCCGTTCCGAGATAGGACTTTAAGTACGCATTGTTTTTAATCAAATCTTGCGCGATGCTTTTGTCCAATCCCGAATAAAATTCAAGCGCGAGGTCATAGCGTTCGGAATATCCCTCCGTGACGGGTGCGGCGGCAGACGCGCCTTGCGTCGTTTCGAGATACTTGTTGTACTTCATGATGTAATCGTTTTCTTTTTCGTCGACCGTGTTGTTGTACTTGATCATCTCCGCGACTAAATCGTCGCGTTCCTTTTTGAGAGCGGCGAGTTTTTTTTCGGCCTCGTACGCCTTTTCAAATTCGAGATTTTTCACACTGCTCTCAAAACTGTTTTTGAGGGCGAGCAGTTCTCTGTCGATCCGTTCCGCGGAGCGGTTGTAGTCCGAAATGTACCGAGTCTCCGCACCGATTCCCGCCTTATCGATCTCGTCTACGCGGCCCGTCGCAATCGACGAACGCTGCAGTCCCCTCTTTAAGGTGTCGTTGTCCGCTTGTTTTTTGATTTCGGCAAGCTCCGCTTTTAGGGCGGCAATCTCCGAATCCTTTTTTTCGGAAAGCGCGGTTTTTTGTTCGTCAAGCCCCGAAACCTCCGAAACGTTTTTTTCGGAAAGCGCGGAGAGTTTGTCCGCGGCAAGCTTTTCCGCTTCGATTTCGGCGCGTTTTTTTAACGCGTCGTCGTCATCTGTCCGGAATTCTAACTTGTCGAGCTTGAGCGCGGGTGCGGGCGAGCTTTGCGAAGCCGTCTCCCCCGATTCGATTTCAATCTCTTTGAGTTGTTTTATGAGTTCCTTTTCAAGTTCCTTTGCTTTTTCCTTATCGCTCTCGCTTTTTTGCGCAATCTTTGCGATGAAAGACGGAATAGAAATCATTTTGCTCCTCCGTTATTTTAGTTATTTCCCGAAACGCACTCCGAAGCTCCCTAACGGGCTTCAGTATCGTTTCAATGTTTTTCGGCGATTGGTTCGCCGGCGTAATGACTGTCGTCATGCTCATCATTCCTTTTGATCAATTTTATCTTCAAGCTCCGCGAGTTTCTTTTCAAGCAGAACCAATTTGTTGTATATCTTCCGTAAAAAGATATCGATTTGTGTAAACGCGTCCATTTTTCCTCCTACAACGCCGCCGATTAAGACTACAAAACGTCTATTTCGACGACGACGTCCTTGATTTCGGCTTTTCCCGCGCCCGAAAACGCTATAGAAAAGCTCTTTCCGCATTTTTTAATTCTGACCGTCGCGGGTGTGCCGCTTCCCTTTACGGGATAATCGTACTCGCGTCCGTCCACGGTGACCGTGAGCGTTGCGTCGTAGCGGCTCAAAAAGGACGCCGAACGTATCAGCTTTCGCCGCTCCGACATTCCTTGCACGTTGTCTGCCGACCGCCAAAGCGACGGCAGCTCTGTTTCACAGAAACATCCGCTGTCGTTCGTCTCAAAAATCCGTCCGTAAAGCTCTCCGCTCCCCGTGTCGGTAAAGCTGACAAACAGCTTTTCCGCGGTCGTCGTCTTTATAGCCGCCGCGTCGTTAAAAGGAAGCCCCCGCGTGATGTTGACGCCGCCGCTTTTTATGTCAAATTCAAACAGCGCGTTTTTGCCCGTCCCGTTTTCCCAAAGAATGGGTTCGCCGAAATCGGCTTTTGCGGTGAGATAATACTTGTTTTTTAAAAAACAGCCGTGCGGCGGTATTTCGGTGTCGATCAATTCCGTCACCTTGTCAAAGACCCGTTTCGGCGCGTACCCGTCAAAGACATACAGCCCGTCGCGAAGCATGAACATGAGATAGCCGTCGCAGCTTGTAATCGTAAACGGTAAAATTTTAGAGCCGAGAGTACAGATTTTGGTTACGGAAAATTCCCGCTGTTCGCCGAACGCGACAAGGCGTTCAATTGAAAAATCCCTAAAGATATAGACGCTGTCCGCAAACTGTACGACCTTTCTCACATAGCCGCCCTCGTCCGCAAAATCTATAAAGCCCCCGTCGTCAAGCGACACGTTCCAATTGGTCGGATCAAAGGTGTCCGAAAACCAAATTCCCGTGTTGTCGCCCTTAAGCCCCGCGTAAATTCTCTCGCTGTGGACGCACATGGAGCTTATCATCGGCGCGGAGGGTACGAGTGTCGCCCCCGCGCCGCGGCATAGATACAGTCCGATATCGGTGGCAAAGAGCGCGATGTCCTCTCCGTTATAACGGTAATTTACTCCCGTCAGCTCAAAAAACGCCCGCCCCATCTGCAGCTTGACAAACGCGCCCGATTCCGTCAAACTCGCCATATAGTGATAGCCGTAGCTGTCGCGTACGATCAGACGGTCGTCGGGCTTTCGGTTTTCCGCATCAAAACGGCGATAGACAAAAAACTCGCAAAAGTCGCCGACCGCATTCGGATATTCGGGCATTTCAAACGGAGTTCCCTCCGAAAGCGACGGCATAGATGCGCGCTGAAAGCCGAAACCGTTTTTTAACACTCCGTCCGTCAAGCGGTAATTATATACCGTGACCGCCGTACTTTTGGGGAGAATACTCTCGTTGTTTTTGATGTCGGGCCCGCCCAAAACGGGCAGACCGAGCCTCGCGCCTTTCGCGGCGGGCGAATCGATCTTTTTTCTGTAAAACATACGCTCCCCCTACCCGACCCAATTTCTGCGTTTGATTTTGATTTCGCCGCGCTTTCTCGACGCCGCTTGAAGCGAATCCTTAAATCGTTTGTCGTACAGAACGCTCTCGTTGAACATTCCGTTTAACAGACAATATTCGGAGGCAATCCCCAATGCAAAGCAGCGTTCGGAGACCCCCGTATTCAGTTCGGTTTCCGCGGTCAATTCCTCGATTTTGTCGGGAATATATGCGTATCTCACGGTCAAGACGGTATTTCTTACGTTTTCCGCATGTATCGCGTCGGGAAACACCGTATATTTTACGGTTTTTTCCCCGCTTTTCAGCGAAACGATATACAGCAGTCTTTTGGTAAAATTCTCCGTTTCTCCCCGTCCGTCTCCGTCAAAGAGGATTTCCTCTTCAAACAAAAGCGGAAAATAGTCGGAAACTATCTCGCCGTAGACCGTATCCGCACAGCCGATGAGCGCGGCTGTCTCCGCGTTTTTTGCGTCGGTCGGGTCAAAGGTCAAGCCGAGAATTTCCGACGCTTTTTTTACAACATTTTGTATTAACATTTTTTTCTCCCGTTTTTCAAGCTACAGCCTGTCATAGGTCGGGACGTCATTCCCGCCGCGGGCGAGATAAGTCCCCAGCGAACTGGTCTTATCCCTCATCTCGCCGAGGATTTCCCGTTCGCGGTCCTCCTCGATCTTTCGGTTTTGTCCGTCGATTTCCGCTATCATCTTTTCCGTATATTCTCTCCGCGTTTCCCTCACATACAATAAGGTTCGCTGATCCAAACGGTCGTACGGCGGTAGGCACGCGGGCGTTTCTATACCGCCGTTTTCATGAAAAATTTCGTATCTTTTTTTCCGCGTGTCGTAATATATCCGATAACCGCCGTCGATTTCAGAGAGCCGCGCCGCAATGTCATAGAGGTCGTTTGTAATCCTGACGAGATGAGTTTTCATAAGTCCTCCGTCTTAAAACCGACGATTAAAAAATCGCGGTTTCGTTAAAGCCCGTAAATTTTGCTTGTCCGCACGGTCTGTCGCAGATGAGATCCGCATACTTTACGAGGGTCGCCGAATACGCCGCCTTTCCCGGCACTTGATGCAAAACCTTTCCGTTTTCGCCCTCAAGCCATCTCCAATCGCAGAGCTGATGGAGCTTAAAGTCGGCTGTATTTAAGAGATAGACCGATCCGTTTTCGACAAATTTGTCCGAAACCCACGGGATTCCGCTAAAGGACATAGCCTTATAGCCGCCCTCCAAATTCATGTAGTCGAGGTTGGTACGGTTGAGCATGAGATATTCCGCCATATTGCGCTTTAAGCCGTATGAGCTGATGATTATATCGGGCGTACTCCCGAACCGCAAATCCGTTTCGTCCAAGCCCGCTTGAACTATAGCGGATGAAATCTGCGTCCCGCCCAACACATAACGCTGAGGCTTTAACCATTCGTTATCCGCTCTCTCCAAGCCGTACAGCTTAGACGATTCGTCAAAAATCGAGCCGAGTCCGGTCAATTCATTGTTGTACGAATTTTGAACGAACATGTATGTGTTCCATTCGGGATTGATTGCGGAGGGCTGTTTGTCCAATACGACGTAATGATTGTCTCTGTCGTACTTTAGGATACGGGCTTGTTTCACGAGTACCGTATCGTCTTGCGCGATGATATCGATTATCAAGCCTTCGCAAAGCGCGGAATGATTTCCTACCGTCAGTCCGACCACCTTGTTTGGGTCGATGAATGAAATTCCAGCGATTTTGCCCGTCCCGTTACCGTAGAGCATTCTCCCGAAATTGTGTTTGCTTGCGCGGAGCAGTCCCTCCATTTCCGCGTTTAAGAGATTGACAAACGCGCCCGAAGTCCCCTCCGACGCACGGATCGCCTTGTCGGTAATCTCTATCGTCCCGAAAAGATTTTTTAGCTCCACTCTAAATTGAGCATAGTTGTTTCCCCCCGCACGCGGCAGCGCGTCGGTTTCCTTTCCCGCGCCTATACCGCCGTTGACCCCGTACGAGGCAAGCTTGATAATTTCCTTTCCGAAAATATCGGCGGTGGTCTGTTGCAGCTTCGCGTAAAACGCGTTTGTACCTAAGTTTAATTGTTCGCTTACTACGCCGAGATAGACATTTTTTAAAGCCTTCTCCGCAGTATCTAAAGATATCATGTAATTTTTCTCCTTTTTTTTATTTTTTTAGCATTTTTTCGGCAAGCTCTCCCGCTTCCTTCAGCGTTTTGGGTCTTTTCGGAGGCGCGGCAGCCGTTTCCCCGCCTTTCCCGATCAATTTCGGCAGATTTACGCTCCTCAAACCCTCGACATAATCGGCAATGATCCGATCTTTTATTCTCTCGTCGCCGTATACATACCGCTCCAAAAAACTCTCGCTTTTCAGCCGCTCCGCAACGACTTCGCCGTCCTCCGTCGGTTTGTAGGTTTGAGGCGGCAAAGCCGCGTTGCTTACATTGCTTGCGCGCCTTGCCTCCTCCGTAATATTTTTTGCCGTACCCCCCGCGGCACGCGCTCCTACCGATTTGTCCGTTTGCGGCGAAAAAGCTATCGCGTCGGGAGTCCCGCCGCCCGCGGCAACCGCCGCCGTCCTTTCACCGTTTTCGGACGCAAAGGCTAAACGTCTTTCTATCTCCCTCAAGCGTTGCGATCGCTTTGTAAACTCCGCTTCGAGAGAAAGGTACGCCCTAAAAAGCGCGTCCGCGTTTTTAAACTTGCCGTAGGAGACCGTTCCCGTCTCTCCCTTACCGCCGCCGCTCTGTACGCCGTCTGTGGCCGCGTGCGAATCGGATTCGGAAAGAACTGTTAATTCGGTTTGTTCCATGTTTAACTCCTTTTTTATTTTTTTTTGATAATAGATGTCGCGAGACAAAATTTTCTAGAAAATTTTTTCTCGCGCTCTTTTCAAAAAGTCTAGTAGTTTATATGTTTAATGCAACTTTTCTTCTTATCCTTAACTTTCAACTCTCAACTTTCAACTCTCAACTTTCAACTTTTCTTCTTATCCTTAACTTTCAACTCTCAACTTTCAACTTTCAATTTCTCATGCGCTTGAATATGCCTCGCAAACCGTTCCTTTACGGCTTGGTCAAGTCTGTTAGAGACGGCATATTTCACATGCTCGTCGATATGCAGACCATGCTCGTCAAATCCGTCGGGTTCAATCTCATCCAAAAGCAGACTTTGATTTTCCTTAGCCGCTTTTTTGAGGTGCATCTCCTCCGTGTCGCGGCTGTTTTCCCAATTGCCGAGTCCCAAAGTCTCCAACGCTTTCAAGCGCATTCTGTCCGACAATTTCCCGTTCTCGTCCGACAAAAGCCCTAATCTCAAAAGATCCAACACCATGCTCCGTCTGCTTGCGGGGGTTTCGATTGCGTCGTTATCGCTCTCGACCGCGATTTTATCCCGTCTAAGCTCGCTTACGGAAAAAGCCTCCGCAAGTGCTTCGTCGTTTTCGCCCGCGATATTTTTGAGCCGCCTCATTGCCGCAAACATCTTGTACAAGCCTATTATATCGATACCGATATTCCTCACCGCGCTCTTGATGTTTTTTGCGGTGAGGTTCAAGCGCGTTTCGTCTTGCTCGATGAGAAGCGACAGCGCGATTCCGCTCGTCACGCTCGACGGAACGTTTGAAAATTTCGTGATTTCGCTCACTCCGCTTATCACCACAAATTCATTGAGGAGCTTTTCCTCCTCATAGTTAAAGTCGCTTGGGACGCGGCTCATATCGAGCATATGCGGCGGGCGGCTGCCCTGCCGATAGATGAGGATTTTTCCGGGCGAAAGACCCTCCTCCTCAAGGTTATCCGTATCGATCGATCCGTCCTCGACGGCTAAAACGCCCATTGAGATTCTGTTCAAAAACTCATGTTTGCGGTTTCTAACGGCATTGTACGCCCTCTGAATTGGTATGAGCCTTTCGACAATGCTCACTCCAAAGAATGCGCCCGCTTGATCGACGGAAGTCTGACGAATGAACGGAAAAGGACTTCCCGAAAAATCATTGTAAAAAGGCAAGCCCCCTTGATACACTAATCTATCTCCCGCGACGATAACTAATTCCCCTTCGGGGTGTTCCTTATCGGGCGCGGTATACCTCTCGACGACGTATGCGCAGTTGTCTCGCTTTTCAAAAATCAGCTTGCGGATACTCGCGGTGTAGCCCAATCCCCCCGCCGCAAAGGAATTTTCCGCGGCAAACACGCCGACGTCATTCGGCTTGACCTCGACGCCCCAAAGCTCCTTTATCTCCTCCGTCGTATACGCCTTTGCGTGAATGATACTTTTCAGACTTCTCATATCGGGCGCGTTGAGGTTGTCGGGGTAGATATGAAACGGCGGGCAAACGACTATATCCGTTTCTCCCTCGTATACGAGGCTTCCGTCCGGCTTTTTTCCGATAGCCGCTCCGCCGTTCGGATTCCATCCGATTTTATAGAACGCCGTCCCGCACAGCTCCGCCCACATAGTGGCCTCGTTGACAAGGCTGTGGATTTCCGTGCGGTCAAAAACCGCTTGTAAAATCTTAGACGCAAATTTCGCCGTGTTTACATAGGTCTCCGAACCCGTCAGCGGTCGGACGTTTAAGTTCGGCTTTACGCTCCCAAGCTTAGCGAGACGGGTTTCGACTATCGGCGCGATGTGATTGTACACCTCGCGTTCCTGCCAAAAATACAGCTTTCCGCTGTCGTCTATATCCCCGTCCGCGGTGATTTCGGTAAATTGATTTCCGATAAAAAAATTCATATTGAGCCGCCATTGCAGCTCGAAGCTTTTCCGTTCCTCCCGCCGTTTTTCAAAGTCGCGCAGCACGTCGCTCACGATATCCTCGTAATATTCGCTCTTTTTCTTTTCGGCGGCGACCTTTAAGATTTTATTCTCCAACGGTTTCCCCTCTCTTTTCCGCGTCCTTTTTCGGGACTTTCAGCGCGGACTTCAGACATGTAAAAAGCTCTTCGGCGCAGCTCTTGCAGAGATAGATACGGTTCACCGCCATAGCGTTCTCTCTGCCGAACGAATAAGCCGCATCACTGCTGCACATAGGCGCACGGCACCTCACTTTTTGTTTTACTTCGGTTACGGTCATTTTGTTTTCCTCCTTTTATTAGATTTTTAATTTATTTTAATTCCCGCTCTCAAGTTCTTTAAGAAGTCTTCTTTTTTCTCTCAAAAGCTCCTCCGTCGAGAGGCTTCTATACTCTTTTTCCGCCGCGAGTTCCGCGATTGCTTTGACCGCGCCCAAATCGGGGGGGACGTCCTTGTACGTCACCTTTCTCTTGCTCAACACGGGCAGATTACTTTCGTCGACGACAAATTCGTCCACGACCTCCTTTGCCTCATAACCCTTTGCTTTTTTTAAAAGCGCGTCTATCAGGTCTTCATTCATTTCTTTCTCCTTTTGATCCTTTGGTATAGATATCTTGTCGCGCCGTCCCGCGTTTATTTTTTTCTCCTTTTAATTCTTAGATACAGATCCTCCTTGTCGCGCTGTACCGCGCTTTTTCCCCTTACCGCGGATAAATCGGGCGCGGGCTTTGACATGACAAAATAGCGAAACTCGTCCAAAGCATGGTCGTCCCTCTTGATCGGCGCGTCGCCGTTTCCCCACCAATACCCCTTTAATTCACGAATCAAATTCACGCAGTTTTTAAAGATAAAAACGGCGGGCGGTCTTTTTTTCAAAAGGCTTTTCACCGAGGCAATCCCCGAAAACAGCTCCTTGTTTACGTTCGTATTGACCAAAATATTTTTGTCGTAAAAAAGCTCCGCGACGCTTTTACTCGACGCTAATGTATGCTGATTTGCCGCGCTGTCGATGAGAGCGGAGAGCCGTCCCTTGTGATCTCTTTTCCAACCGAGAGATTCCGCTATCTCAAAAATTTTTTCGGCGTGGTAGTCTATATCCCGTCCCTTTTCGTAATGCTCCGCGACGACGTAAATCACTCCGTCGTAATCCACCGCATAAAAGTGACAGCTAAGCGGGTTGTTCAATCCGGGGTCGATAGACAAGATATCTTGCCATTCACGCGGCACACAAAACGGCTCTATAACGTGTATCGACGGATCAAATTCGGGATATACCAAGCCGCTTGCCGCGCTAAAGCGTCCGAATTTCCGACTGTCGAGAACGTCCTCCGAAAAGGTTTCGCTCATCTGTTTTACTTCGTCGGGATTTAAGTAGGGGTTGTCCTCCCACTGCATCTCGATATGCCAAACCTCTTTGTTGTCACGGCGGTTGAGATATATCTCGTCATAGATAAAGGTCAGCCCCTTTAGGGGGGTCATGGTACAAAAAATATCCCCTTCGCGGTCAAAGACGCGCATTCTGCATTCCTCATAGATATCTCGCGGCGGCTCTTCGTCAAACCAAACAAAATCGAGGCTTGCGCCTTGAAATTTTTCGCGCCCTTGCTCGCAGCTTTTAAAGGAGAGCGTCGAGAGTCCCCCAAACACGTTTTTGACGACGATAGTATCGACGACCCCGTATTCGGGCGCGCCCTTTCTCCCGTCCGACATGACGATATCGTGTATCCATTCTTTTTTGAGATAGCGGAGGATTTTTTTCTGTGCGACCTCTTTTTGCACCTCAAAGCTCACGGACACCACCCAGCCCGACACATTTTCGCGGTTTTCGCGGAACGGGTGAATACCCCTCAAGAGATAGACGCACTCGACCGCGCCGCATTCGGTTTTTCCGCTTCTATTCCCGCCGAACACAAACCGTATCCGCTTTTTTTCGCGGTGAAAAGCCAACTGTTTTTCATGCACCTTGCCGCGGTTATAGCGCGCCAAAAAGTCGCCGCTCTCCCGTTCGCGCAGCACCGCCTCTATCTCTAATATCTCATTGATAATGTTTTTTTCTTCTTTCGGCATACCGCTCTAATCCGTAAAATAAAATGTAGTAATGGTCTTTTTGAAGTTGAGAGTTAAAAGTTGAAGGTTGAAAGTTAAGGTGTCGCTTCGCTTTAAGTAACAAGTAATAAGTAAGGACCGCTTTGCTCCAAGTAAAAAGCAGGTGTCATTCCGTAAAAAACTATGCCCTTATCACCTCACAAAAAAGCAAATGCCATTCTGAGCGCAGCGAAGAATCTCAAACGACACACAAACCGACTTTCTCTTTATCCTTAACTCTCAACTTTCAACTTTCAATTTTCAACCTTCAAAAATCGGCATAATCTCCGAAAAATTGTAAATAATCGGAATTATTAGGAATGTATCGATTTTTCGGTCGGGTTATCATGATTCTTGCGTACCGATTCGCTCCGTTCACGCCTTTAAAAGGAGATCTCTTGTGAAAAACGCCTTTCTTTTCATTTTCGCCTTGTGCCTTTCTATTTCGTCGTTTTCGTCCGCACCGCCGTGCGGAGTTTCGTATGCGGCGGAGTTAAAATACGCGGTCGTCGCGGAGGACGGAGTTATGCTCTACCGCATGACGGATAACTACGACTTTGCCGCCGTGCTTACCCTCCCAAAGACCTACTATGTAGAGTACGTCGGGACAAACTCCACCTATCACCGCGTCCGCTACATGGATCTCTCTTCGGCATACGGCGGAGACCTTTTTGTCCTAAAGGACGCCCTATCCGTCGCCGACCTCATCACCGCCGCCGCGCCGTACCCCGTTGCAACCGTCAAAAATGCGGTTGCGGGCGCGAAGCTGTACCGCGCTATAGATTCGTCGGTCGAGGCTGCCGTCATTCCCTCTGCCAATACCTCTCTCGTCTATTACGGGACAATCACCGACGCTATAGGCGAGGCGTGGCACTATGTCGCCCACAACCAAACCTTAGGCTATCTTGCAGACAGCGCGCTTGTCGAGCCCTTTGTACTCGCGCCTCACCCAAACAGCGTGTTAAACGGTTCGGACGGCGGGGATACGACCGCCCCCGTGTCCGGGATTCCTCTTACGACGGTTCTCTTAACCGCGGGTATTATACTGCCCGCAATAGCTATCTTTCTCTTGATGTTCCACCCTATACGCCGCAAAAAGACGGCGCGGAACGTTCGGACGCAAAGCGCGCTCCGCTACTACCGAAAGAGCGGCGAACCCGAAGGTTTTCTCCGCGGCGGCAAACACAACGCGGAATCCGAACCGCAAAGAGGTTACGACGCTAAAGGCTATTACGAGCCTCAACACATCGACCGACGCGCCTATTACGACACGCCCGACGACGACCGCACGGAGCAGCCGCCTCATTATTCACCGAGGTATCCGTATGATAAGTATTGAAGAGTTGAAAGTTGAGAGTTGAAAGTTGAGAGTTGAGGCATCGCTTCGCTTGACGTAAAGCATGTGTCATGTTGCGGTGTCACTTCGCTACGACAGAAAATCTGAAACTATGCTTTCTTTCTTTTACCCATAATTTTCAACTCTCAACTTTAAACATCCCGCTCATATCTCTTCCACAGCCCCTCGATATACGGGTCGCCCTTAAAGTACGCCATAAACCATTCCTCGCTAAATCCCTTGACCGTCATATGGTACGCCATGCCCGAAAGCGCGCTTTCGTAGTGGCGAAAGATTGCGCGCAAGCTGATACCGAGCTCCTCCGCAATACTCTCAAACGGGATTCCCTCTATTCTTCTCAATATGATGGTTTTCGATTCCTCCCTAAGCGCGCCGACCGCGTCGTCCAACACACATTTTAGGTTGACCAAACGGTTTTTGCGGTCTAATTTTTCCGCAAGCGTTTCAAAGAGGCTCAAGCAGTCCGTGCCTCCGCTTTTTGCCGCCGCACGGTCGATAAATTTTTCCAATGATTCGGCGATGACGGGTACTCCCCGATACGCCGCGACCGCGACTCTGACCCAAAGATTCTTTGATTCCATGACAAAACTCCTTCCGCAATATTTATACCATACGCACCGCATTTTTTTTCGACATTATGCCAACTTTTTTTAAAGGAATATTCGGTTTCCCGTTTACCGCCCTATTTATTTGATACGTCGGAACAATTGCATTCTATCATACAAAACATGTCATATCTTGTCATATTTTGTCGAATATTTTCCGATCACATTTCATATTTTGTCGCATATTGTCAAACATGTAGACACCCTGAATAAAAACGCAAATTTTAATTTCTCAAAGATATATACGATGCGAATAAACGCTCTGATTTTAATTTGTCAAAGATATATGCGATGCGAATAAAAACGCAAATTTTAAAAACACTAATCTCATGTTAGTGATATTTTTGCGTGCGGTAATTATTTACGTCTGTCTGTTTATACTCATGCGGCTCATGGGCAAGCGGCAGCTTTCAGAGCTTCAGCCCTTTGAATTTGTCATCACGCTGATCCTCGCCGATCTTGCGTGCGTACCGATGGCGGAAGTCCCGATTCCGATTCTTTACGGCTTGATTCCTATTTTTTCGGTCTTTATGCTCCATGTCCTAATCACCCTCCTTTCCGCAAAAAGCATAAAAATGCGAAAGCTCTTGAACGGTTTGCCTCAAATCATTATTTCAAGGGGGAGTATAGACGCTCAAACCGTCAAAAAACTTGGAATGCACGTCAACGACGTCCTCGAAAGTCTACGGACAAAGGGCTATTTTTCGCCCGCGGAGGTGGAGTTTGCGATAGTAGAAACGGGCGGCGCGATCAACATTCTCCCCAAATCCGACACTCGCCCCGTGACCCCCTCCGACATGAACCTCGCGCCCGCGCCGTCGTTACTTCCCGTTTCGCTTATCGTTGAAGGAAAAATTTTGCACGCAAATCTCGTAAATTTCGGCACGACCGAAGAAAAACTCGCCGCCCTCCTCAAAAAACAGCGTCTAAACGTAAAAAATATCCTCCTCCTCACCGCCGACTCCGACAAAAACGTCTATATACAACCTTATCTTGAAAAATTTATGACGCTCAAAGCAGACATTTAAGTTGAAAGTGGAAAGTTGAAAGTTGAAAATTGCGGATTTTTTTAAATGCAAAATGCAAAATGCAGCATGCAGAATTGCGGATAAAAAAGTAAGTGTCATTCTGAGCGCAGAGAAGAATCTCAAACGGAAGCGTGACGCTTCACCCATCATCGCAACTGATAAAAGGAAAAAATTTTTATAAGAGCCCGTTCACCGACTTTTTATCTAAGCGAAGCGACTTCTCACTTTTCAACTCTCAACTTTAAATAAGAGGTATTATGAAACAAGCCAAAATCGTTGCCGCCGTCCTTTTTTTACTCCTTATCGGATTCGGAATCGGCGAACAATTCTATGTAAAAAAGACCTTCCGCACCTTTGACTCTTACGCGGAATATTTTGAGGAAAAAATAAACTCCGCGGACTACGAAGCCGCGGAGCTTACAATGGACGAATTTGAAAATTGGTGGGACAAAACCTCTACGGTTCTCGAATCCTTAGCGCACAACCGCGATATAAAAACGGTGACGCAAGAGATTTCACAGCTAAGAGGCTTCCTCACGGTAAAGAGCGGTTCGGATGCAAAGGTTTCCCTCATCACCCTCAAAGCCATGAGTAAAAATCTCGAACAGCTATTGCAATTCCGTTGGGAACATATCATTTAAGTAATGGGAAATAAGTAATAGGGAATAAGGAATAAGTAATAGGGAATAGGTAATAAGTAAGGGTCGCTACGCTCCGATAAAAAAGTAGGTGTCATTCTGAGCCTGCGAAGAATCTAAAACGTCAAGCCGTACAACCGCAAAAGCTCATGAACGGCTACTTACCGCACTCACAACTCCGTGATAGAGCGGAATGCTCAAAAATACGACCCAAGCTGGGTGCCACGCGTTCAAAACAAAGCCGAGTGCAAAAAATACCCCGATCGCAATGACCACCATCGGAAATTCCTGCGCCTTTTTTTTGACTATCGCGTCGGTCAGCGCACAAAAAAACGGTATCGACAAAAAGACGAGCCAAGCGGGGTGCCATGCGTCCAGAAAAAAGCCGAGCAATAGATAGGCGATAACCGAGCCGATCGTAGCGACCGCCGCAACAATACCTCGCGCCGCCGCGCCCCGTCCGTATCTGACGTATTTTTCACCGCAACAGTCCCACTCCGCATTGCAATTTGAGCCAAAGTCACGCACGGCGTCTTTACCCTCGACGCGAACGCCGGAGCCGTCCACGCGCACACGACCTCCCTTGCCGTCGGAAATGTCAATCTTTCCGAGACTAAGATGAACGCTTGACTTGCCGTCGTCCAAATCGATTTTAAACCGTCCGTCAGCCGTATCCCCCGCCCCGCTACCGCCGTATGCCGCGTCAGTCTTATCCGTTTTTCCGAATCCGCTGTCCGTACCTCGCCCCGTATCCGTCCCGTCCGTACCGTGTCCCGCGTCCGTCCGATCCGTTTTTCCGAATCCGTCTTTTTGTTCCCGATACTCTTCTCTCTTTTGCGCGCCGTCGCCCTTTCCGCTCTTTTCGTTTTCGGAATCCATGTCGACCAACTCGTCGAGAGAAACGCGGTACAGCTTCGCCAACGCTATCAAATTGTCCGTATCGGGCGACGACTCTGCACGCTCCCATTTGGAAACCGCTTGTCTGCTCACTCCCAACTCATCCGCAAGATCCTCTTGCGACATTCCGTGCTTGCGTCTTAAGTCATACAACTTTGACGCTGTTTTTACATTCATAACCAACCCTCCCGCCTCACGTCTTTTAAATAAGAATCCCTTATCAAAAAAAAACGCAAGCTGTTTTTTATTCTTCACGCTCATTATAGCAAAAAAGCACGGTTGCCGTAAGCGATTTTAAGCGTCATTTCCGCAACCATCGGTTGCTTTTCTGCCCAAACACAGCCTTATCGCCCCCGTTTCAGTCCAAAACGTCGAGAGGCTTATCCTTATAAAAGTATTTTTTGTCCTTTTCACCGATTTCGCGGACAACGCGGCAAGGCACTCCGAACGCGACGGAGTTTTTCGGAATGTCGTTTGTGACGACGCTTCCCGCTCCTATAACGGAGTTGTCGCCGATATTGACGCCCGGTACGATCTGTACGCCCGAACCTATCCACACATTTTTTCCTATACGCACGGGCAGATTGTATACATAATTGTGTTCGCGCAAAATCGGCAAAATCGGGTGTCCCGACGTGGAGATAACCACGTTCGGCGCAATCAGACAGTCGTCGCCGACGTAAATATCCGCGTCGTCCACAAAGGTCACGTTAGAGTTGCAGTAAATCCCCTTACCGAAATGAACGTTGTGACCGCCCCAATTCGCGTTCAAAGGCGTTTCTATGTGGCACCCCTCGCCTATCTCGGCAAACATTTCTTTTAATAATGCTTGCCGCTTATCTTGCTCCGTCGGTCGGGTCGCATTATAATCGTACAGTTTGTTTTGGTAGACAAATTGATTTCCCATCAGCGTCGGGTCGTCGTAATGATAAGGAAGTCCTTTTTCCTTGCGTTCTCTGTTTGTCATGCGTAACTCCTCTTGCATATAACATTATTTTTGCCGTCTACGATATGTCTACGACAATTATACACCCTAAAATCCATAAAAGCAAATAAATATCATGACGGTTACAAATTCCAAAACATTTTTTAACCACACCCCCTCTTAATCGCTTGACAACCGCGCTTCGTCGTATTATAATTAACTAAATCATAAATAACTAAATCGTAAAACAGCAAAGTACACGGAGGCTTTTATGTTTGTCGGCAGAAAAAACGAATTGGATCAATTTGAGCGGTTGTACGACGGGGGTGCGTTTCAATGCGTCGTCATTTACGGACGGCGGCGAATCGGCAAAACCACGCTCATAAACGAGTTTATCAAGGGTAAAAAAGCCATATTTTTTACCGCGTCGGAGACGAGCGGCGAAGAAAATCTAAAAAACCTAAGCCAAAGCATTTACGACTTTTCTCACAATGACGGTGTTGCGCCCGTTTACCCCGACTTTCAGTCGGCGTTGGACACGCTCTATGAGCTTGGAAAGACCGAACGCGTTGTGTTTGTGGTCGACGAGTATCCTTATTTGGCGAATTCCTATAAGGGAATTTCCTCTCTGTTTCAGACGCAAATCGACAAAAAGTATTTAAATTCTAAGCTGTTTATCATTTTATCCGGCTCCTCTATGTCGTTCATGGAAAATCAAGTTTTGGGCTACAAGAGCCCGCTGTACGGTAGACGGACGGCTCAATTTAAGCTACTCCCGTTCGATTTTTTCGACGCGGCAAACTATTTCAAGGGCTTTAGCCCGTACGACGCGGCACTTCTATACGGCATCACGGGCGGTATTCCTCAATACCTCGCTCAAATAAAAGCTAATCTATCCGTCGCGGAAAACATAAAACAAAACTTTTTGACCCCCTCCACATACCTATTTGAAGAACCGCTAAATCTCTTAAAGCAAGAGGTTCGCGAACCGGCGGGATACAACTCGATCATAAAAGCGATAGCGACGGGCAGTTCAAAAAATTCGGAAATCACCTCGAAGGTCAATTTAGACAGCGGCGCATGTACGGTTTATCTAAACAATTTAATTTCACTCGGTATCGTCAAAAAAGAAACGCCTTTTGCGGAAGATTCCGCACGAAAGACGATCTATTCGCTTGCCGACGGCATGTTTCGGTTTTGGTACCGCTTTATTCCCGACAATGTCTCGCT
>JAITOQ010000214.1 GCA_031289865.1 Clostridiales bacterium | reverse complement strand
TTCGGAAAATTGTTACATAGTACGCGGCGGACAAAATGGGGAAAGTATAAGCCGTATCTTTTGTTTTTAGCACCCGTTTTGGGTGTGTTTGCGATAGCCGCGACATGGCTGCCTCAATTCGACAGCGAATCTGCCAGAGCGATTTATGCATATGTGACTTGTATCCCAACCCTTGTTTTGTTTAACATAGTTTTAAACACCTTTAATATGATGCCCGCGGTATTGACACCGAATCGGCAGGAGCGTTCGGATATGTGGGCACCCGTAGGCTTGATTATCAATTTTGCGCCGACCATTATCGGTGTCATAAAGGGTTGGTTACGCAACTATTTTAAAAGTATCGGGCAAGAGTATTTATCGTTTAGGTATATGGGCTTGATAGGCGTTGTAATAGGAATCTGTCTTATAATACTTCTTTTAAAAACAAAAGAACGCGTATATGAGGTCGAAGAGAAAAAGGAAAAGATTAAATTTTGGGAGGGGTTAAAATTAGTATTAAAAAACAAGCCGCTCATGATTTTTACGATTGCGCTCAGCCTCGGTTGTCTAAAAAGCGTACTCGAAATGAACTCCGAAATGATAGGTCAGCTTCGTTATGCGGATACGTTTGGGAAAGGGTTGGGAATTTTTGCGAGCCTTACGCTTATAGTGGGCTTTGCCGCGACGCCGAATATGTTACTTTTGCCGCTTTTTATGCGGAAATTTAACAACAGAACGATTGTAATAGGTTGGCAAGTCATCAATACGGTAGCTTATCTCATTTTGGCTTTGATACGGGTAGAAAATATTCCCGTGGGAACGACGAGCGCGACTGTTATCACAATCGTCAGATTTTTTGCCGCATTTAACGCGATAGGGAGCTTGATACCGCTCATGCTTTCCGAAATATACGATTACCAACAGTGGAAGACGGGCAAACGATTGGAGGGTTTTATACAGACATTCGCCTACGCCGCCGTACTTTTGGTCACACAGCTTGCGCTCCTCATTCCCGCGTTTATTCAAAAGTCAATGGATTACAATCCAAAACAATTTTTCAACAAAGAAGTGGGTGACGTGTCAGTGGAAATGATTCAAAATGCCATTCGGTATTTTGATATAGCATTGTGGATTTCCGTCGCGTCGGGCGCGTTGTTTATCGTCGTCATGCTTTTTTACAATTTGGACAAGAAGAAACACGCGGCAATCATTGCGGAGCTAAAGAGTCAAGCCATAGATACCTTTGACGGGGGAAAAGAAAAGGAAAAGACGGGTGAACAAGAACCCGCTGCCGAATCGGACGGCGCGGCGGCGGTTGCTACGGAGAGCGCGGGAGCGTCCGAAGTTTCATGATCACGATACATCGTTCGGCTTCCGTTCAAGGGCTGTTGGATGGTATGATAACGGAGATCGGGCGAAGTCTAAAGGCTTCGCCCGAAAGCCATCATATCATCATCGTCCCCGACAATATCGAGCTGTACACGGAGCTGAAGCTCATGGAGGAGCTGCGGCTTTTGGGGACGTTTAATCTTGAGGTCGCGTCCTTTACGCGCCTTGCAAAAAAATACGCCGATCTTCGCGGAAGTCTCGGCGACGACGGCGCGCTCATGCTTTTGAAGCGCGTCGTTTTTGAAACCGACGACCTTTTGTGCTTTAAAAAATCCGCCGAATCCGACGGTTTTTTAAAGGAAGCATACGCGCTTATAAAAAAAATCCGCGTCAACCGTATCGACCCCGCAAAACTGAAGCTCACCGATCTTCCTCCGAAATTCAGATACAAATTTGAGGATATTTTACGGCTCTATCACGAATACATGAGGCGGCTTGGGGAGCAAAAGGGCGACAGCCTAAGTCATCTCGAAAGGCTGTGTACGGAGCTTCCAAAGAGCGCGCATATCACGTCGAGCCGTATCTATATCATGCTGTACGACGGGTTTTCACGTCTGCAATACGATTTGATAAAAGGCTTTTTTGATAATGCGGTGTCCGTGGATATCGGCGTGCTCGGAAACGACGGAGCACCGAATGCGGAGGCTTATTCGGCGGGAAGCGTCTACGAAAATCTCTTGCTTCTTGCGGACAATGCGCGTGTAGTGATGCACGACGCACGGACAAAGGGAGTTTTTCGCCATATCGCCGACCGCCTTTTTTCTTACGGAAACGGTGAAAGGTATGACGGCGGCGGGCATGTACGGATTTTTGAGGCGGCGACGCCTATCGACGAGGTGGAAACGGCGGCGGCTGAAATCAATTTTTTGATAGATTCGGCGAAAATCACGGAAACGGCGGCGGAAAATGCGGAAAAAGACGGGGCGTTCGGCTATTCCGACATAGCGGTTTTGGTATCCGACCCCGACAAATACGCGCCGTATCTCGAAAGCGTCTTTCGGCGGTACGGGATACCGCATACGGGGGTGCGCAAAAAAGCCCTTTCGGAGAGCGCGGCTATCAAGTATATCCGCGCCGCATACGACGTTCTCCGTCGGAATTTCCGATTGCTTCACTTGACGGAATTGATAAAAAATCCGTACTTTCCGGAGGAATATGCGCGTGCGGAGGAGTTTGAAAACCTCTGTATAAAGACGGGCGCGGAATATTTGACCTATACCGTGCGCGACGAGGGCGCGGAAGCTTTGCGGCAAAAGGCGGTTGCGGCGGTTTCGCGTCTAAAAAACTTAAACGGGCATGTGACCGCTTACGGATTCACGGAAATTCTCGCGGGATTTTTTGAGGACAACGGCTTTGAGGAAAAGACGGAAGCGTATGCGCAAGACCCGAAAAACGGTGCGGATGCGGTTTGGTTTAGGCTGCAGTCCTATCAAAAGATACAAAACCTCTTGCGCGGAATAGAGCGGGTCTTTTCGCATTCCGAGCTTTCGCTTTCGGAATACCTCGAAATATTCCTTTCCTCTGCGGAGGCGGTTTCGATATCTCCCGAAGGCGAAAAACTGAACGTCTTTATCGGAAGCTTTTCCGACGGCGTTTTTGACAAAAAGGCTTTGTTTCTATTGGGCTCAAGCGGCGGCGCGTTTCAAAAGCCGTTCGGCTCGAAGCTATTATCCGAACGCGAGGTCGCGCTTTTAGCGAGTGCGGGCGCGGTCTTTGACGACGAGGATTCGCTTGCCGCCGCGCATACCCTTTCGCTCCTCTCCGCGCCTACGGAACGGCTGTACCTTTTTTATTCCGCGTCGGAGGGAAGACCCGCCGAGGTTGTGACGGAGCTTAAGGGGTTGCTTAAAGAAGAGGAAACAACCGACGAGCCTATAGACAAGACCGAACAATTTCTCTACCGCACGTCGCGGAGAGAAAATCTCTTTCCGTCCCTTTTAAAAATAGCCGACGACGGGGAGGCTCAAAATAGCGGACTAATAGCGGCGGGGTTCGCGCTCCTCGACGCGAAAGACCAAAAGAAGTTTTTGCGCCGCACAAGCGAAATAAACGTCTCAAACGGCGATTTGCGCGGCGGCGACGGGGAAATTTCCGAGGGGAAAGCACTGTTTTTCGGAAAAGAATCGATACGGGTCACTCAAGCGGAAAAATATTTCACTTGTCCGTATCTCCATTTTTTAACCTACGGCGCACGCTTAAAGGAGCGCGAGAACGGCGACCTCGAAGCACGCGACGCGGGAAACGTCATGCACGAGGTGTTGGAGCTTTTTATTCTCCCCTCAAAGGACATGAAAAAAGACGAGGCGGCGAGGTTTGCGGCGGAGTCGATAAAAAAGGTGCTTGCGCGGGAAAAATATGCGAAGTTAAATACCGAAAAAAACCGTGCGCTAAAAGGACGGATATCGAGCGACGTGTTTAGGGTTTGTGTCGATCTCCATGATTTTATTTTGCACTCAGACTTTAAGCCGTACCTATCGGAGGCGGCTATCGGCGCGGGCGGCGCATTCCCGCCGATACGCCTCGCCGGCGGAGTGAGTCTGACGGGTAAGATCGACCGAATAGACCGTGAGGACAACCTCGTTTCGGTAGTGGATTACAAGACGGGGCGTGTGAGCGGCGACGTCTTGTCCGACGCGTATTACGGAACGAATCTCCAACTCTTTTTGTACTTGACCGCTTTGGAAAAAGCGGGTTTTGCTCCCGCCGCCGCGCTCTATCTCGGACTAAAGGACAATTTTTTAAAGGATGAGGACAACCTCTACCGCTACCGTGCGGAGGGCTTTGTCCTAAACGATGCGGAGGTCGTCCAAAAACTCGACAACCGAATCGAGGGAAAGAGCAAAATCCTCCCCGTCAAAAGCAAGGACGGCGAGATAGTAAAAGGCTCCGACGTCCTAACCCGTGAGGAATTTCAAAAAATCTGTACCCTCTGCACCCAAACCGTCGATCTTGCGGTCAAAGAAATAGCGGACGGCAACATCTCAAAAACCCCGTACCGTACAAGCGACAAGGACGCTTGCAAATACTGCCCGTATACCGCCGTTTGCGCGGGGCGGCAAAGGTATAGGAAAAGAGGGAAACTTAAACTTGAGGATTTTGAAAGTTGAAAGTTGAAAGTTGAAAATTAAGGATAAAAAGCAGATGTCCTTTGTAGTAGTCTGTCTAGTAGGGGACGATGCCTTCATCGTCCCGTATCCGAACAAAAAAGTCGGTGTCCTTATGAGCGAAGCGAAGAATCTAAAACGTCAGCGGTATGACGTCTAAAGTATGAATTCTGAAATCCTTAATTTTCAACTCTCAACTTTCAATTTTCAACTTAAAGGAGGAACTTTAAGATGTCAAAATTTCAATACGACGACGATCAAGCCTACGCTATAAACGCGGACGGAAACGTCCTCATTTCCGCGTCGGCGGGGAGCGGAAAGACGGCGGTTCTTTCGGAACGGTATTTAAGACTCTTAAAAGAGGGAGTTGCCGCGGACCGGATCCTCGTCTTGACGTTTTCTGAAAAAGCCGCGGAGGAGATGAAAGAGCGGATAGGAAGTAAGCTAAAGGAGTATGCCGATACGCTTTTTTCCGAAAAAATCGCGGACGCACGGGCGGTCAAGACCATCTTTGACGGGTTTAAACGGGCGAATATTTCGACGATACACAGCTTTTTGCACAAGCTGATTTCGCGCTACTTTTTTGAGCTGGAGATCGATCCGTTTTTTTCAATCATAACGGAAGCCGATGCAGACGAACTTAAAGCGCGGGCGTTCCGCGAGACCGTGAAGCATTACGCCGAAAAGGGCGACGGGGAATTTGACCGCTTGACCTACTGTCTGTCGGGAGCGCGGAGCGAGGACGGGCTGTTTCAAGCCCTTGAGGAATACCGAGAGCTGAAAGCGGCGCGGGCGGGGAACGAGCCTTATGATTTTGCGCTTTCGGAGGCGCGCTGCAAAAGCGAGCTTATGTCGGGAGTGCGTTCGGAGATTCGCGACTACTTGAATATCGCAAGGAGAATAGAGAGCGGTATTCTCGCGCAAAATCCGTATATAGAGGTGCTGTCGGACGCGGTTCGCGATTTGGAATCCGTCCTTGCGGCAAATGACGACGGGGAATTTTTAAAGCGGATTGAAATCCTTGCGCCGAACGGAACGCGGATATCCAACAAAAACGCGGACGAGGAAATAGAAAGGATAGGCGTATTTAAAAAGTATTACAACGAGCTTATCCGTAAATTGAGCCGCTTTAGCGAGGAACTGCCGAGCCTTATAGACGAGGGGCGAACCGATGAGGAGCTTGTCTTAAAATTTGCCGAAGCGGAGGAGTACTACGACGCGAGGTATGCCGAAAAAAAGAACGCCGACAACAAGCTTGACTACTCCGATCTCGAAAAATTTGCGGCGCGGCTGCTTGAGAGCGAGAGCGTCGTGAGTGAATTGCGCGCCGAATACCGCTATCTATTGGTGGACGAATATCAAGACACGAGCCGAATCCAAGAGCATATTTTAAACCGTTTAAACGGCGGGCAGTTGTTTACCGTCGGCGACGTCAAGCAGAGCATTTTTAATTTTCGGCTTGCGGACCCCGCGATTTTTGCGGAACGCGCCGAGCGGTATAAGAGCGGAGAGGGGAGCGCGAGAAATCTCAACAACAATTACCGCACGTCGGAGCGTCTGACGGATTTTGTCAACCGCGTTTTTTCGCGTGTGATGACGCGTGATAACGGCGGGATAGACTATGCGCGTGACGCGTGCCTTGCGGCAAAAACCGAATACCCGTCGGAAAAATATTCGCCGCATTTCGCCGCGTTTTTTGAAAAGACAGAGGAAAAAAAGACCTTTACGTTTCCGTACAGCGTCAAATGGGACACGGATTTTTTTGAGCGCGGCAAGGGCGGCGCGGAGGGGCTGTTTATCGCCTCCGTCATCGAGGAAATGACAAAAACAGAGATATATATTCCGAAAGAAAAACGGTATAGAACCGCGTCTTTTGAGGATATCGCCGTCATTGTCAGGAGTAGGAGCGAGGGTGCGCGGGAAATCGTGAGGGTTTTAAAATCGGTCGGGATTCCCGTCGCCGCGGAGGGGCTTACCGATACGGGAAACGCGGTGAGGATACTCGCGGAGCTTTTGCGCGTCGCGGACAATCTCAAAAACGACATTCCTCTCGCGACGGTTATGCTCTCGTATTTCGGCGGTTTTTCGGACGAGGATTTAAAGGAAATCCGTTTGGCATACCCGAAGGGCGAGTATTTTTACGAATGCTTTGAAAAGTTGTTGGCGGAGGACGACGCGCCGAATGCCAATGTAGGGGACAATGCCCTCATTGTCCCGCGTGTGATTGATTCCAAAAGAGCCGACCTCATGCGCCGCGTCAAGGACTTTTATGAGTACATACTGTCCTTGCGTCGGCTTTCCTTTGACGGCGGGTTGTTTGCGCTCTTAAACGAGATAGTCTACGGGAGCGGTTACGACGCGTACGTCGGTAACGAACGCGCCGCGGTCGAGAGCTTTATCCGCGGCTTTGCGGATAGCGGGATTTCGCTCGGAGAGTTTGCCGCGGGAGAGGGTAGGGAGATAAAGGCTCAGTCGGTCGAAAAAATCGAAGGACGCGTGAGGGTCTTGACCGCGCATGCGTCAAAGGGTTTGGAATTTCCTATCGTATTTTTAGCGGATACCGTCAAAAAATTTAACCGTATGGACGAGATCGCGCCTTATGTCTTTGACGACGTATTAGGTATCGGCTTTTACCGCCGCGACCCGTCGGACATGAGCCAAAAAAACACTCTTATGCGCCGCGCTATCATTCAAAAAAAAGACCGCTTACTGCGCGAGGAGGAAACCCGCCTCTTATACGTCGCGATGACCCGTGCAAAAAACCATCTTTTTATCACGGGTACGGGACGGATAAAGGAGAGCGGCGAGGAATGCGTTTACCGTAAGCCAAGCTCGTTTGCGGAGCTTGTGCGGTTTGCCGCATTTTATGACGGAGAGGTCAAAAAGAGTATTCTCTCCGACGCACTCATAAACGAGCGTATGTGTACGGAATACGGCGCGCCCGACCCCGTACCCTACGACCCCGCGCTCAAGGAGCGGTTGGAAACCCGCCTAAAGGAAGTCACGCGTACGGCGGCGGTCGCGCTTAAAGGCTCCGTGACGTCGGTCAGCCGACGCGGAGGAGAGGGCGCGGAGCGTGAAAAGACGGGGCTTTTCGATAGGGGCAACGCCTATCATAGGGTCATGCAATACGTCGATTTTGACGCGGATACGCAAGGTATAGAGGCGTTAAAGAAGCAGCTTGTGTCGGAGGGGATTTTGAGCGTGGGCGAAGCCGCACTCGTAAAGACCTCCGATATTTCCGCGTGCTTAAAAAGCGAGCTTATCCGCAAGGCAAAGCGCGGAAACGCACTGCGCGAAAAGGAGTTTATGCTGTACGTCAAGGGGAGCGAAGCGTACGAGGGCGGCGGCGAGGAAAAAATGCTCGTGCAAGGCGTTATAGACCTCTTGATTACGGGCGAAATCAACATTATAGCCGACTACAAAACGGGACGCATCACGGAGGAACGGAAAGCCGCGTATGCGCGTCAGTTAGGGCTCTATAAAAAGGCCGCGGAAGCCGCGGGAATCAGAGTGGATAGGATTTGTGTGTATAGCTTTGACGAGAGAAAGACGATTGAATTGAAAGTTGAGAGTTGAGAGTTAAGGATTTAAAAGCAGATGTTATTACAAATAAAAAGCGGGCGTTATTACGAAGAAAAAAGCCGGTGTCATTCTGAGTGCAGCGAAGAATCTAAAACGTCGGCAGTATAACGTCGCAACATAAGTCGAAATCCGATCAATGGTGATTCGGAGAAATCGTTTGAGATTCTTCGCAAGCTCAGAATGACACCTATTTTTTATCGGAGCGAAGCGATACCTTAACTCTCAACTTTCAACTCTCAACCTACTTGACATCTCTATAATTTAGGTATATACTATACTAAAACAAAATAAAAGGAATAATTTATGACCTTTAAATCAAAGCTCTCATACGAAGAATTTACGGAGAAATTCGGACCGCAATCCGAAAAGAGTCTTTACTATAGGATTTCGATAGGCAAAAACGGTATCGGGATTAAGCGGCGCGGCGACCGTACCTTTAACGAGCGCGGAAAAGTTCTCGACAAAAGTCCGTTAAAGCTGCAGTTCACGGA
>JAITOQ010000210.1 GCA_031289865.1 Clostridiales bacterium | reverse complement strand
AGTCCGATTTGATAGTTGACGCGCTACTGTAAGTATATGAGAGCGAGTTACCGCCTGCTCCGTCATTTTCTATATTGATTCCCGCGGTAGTTCCAGTGTTACCGGATGAGCCGGAAAACTGCCAACAAAGTGAGGAGTAATCGTATCGTGGGTCGGCGGTTTGAGGTGTAGCACCATTTTTAAGCGTTGCCCATGCGTACCAATTACCGGTGCCGCCGTTCCTTATAGCGTACAAGCCATAACTCACAGTGACCGTCAGAGTACTGACTCTCCCGTTTTTAATTGCGGTCAAAAGATTGCCGCTAAGCGTTATTACATATGTGGCAACTCCGATACTTCTGTCAGAACTGGTGGTATAAACCTCAGCAGTGGTACGATTGTTTACATTGCGCACGGTAGTATAATTCGAGGATTTTTCGCTATCGGCAACATTGCTCCACGTTCTCGTTGCCGAAGCAGTCCCGGCAGCGTTTTGATTGGTAACAGTCGGACCCGTTCCGACAATGTCAATCGCCGCCGCACTCGTAACTCCGCTCTCGCTCTCCTCAAAATCAACCGCGGAAACAGACTCGTCCCCGCCAAAAAACGACGACTTCAGTCCCAGCCCCGCTATCGCGCTCAATCCGATCGCAAAAATCAAGGCAAATACAAATACCTTTAGCCCTAACCGTAACTTTGTTTGTTGTTGTGATTTTTTCATACCGATTCTCCTTACCGTTTTTTTCGCCTCACATTGCTGCCGTCACCTTTTTTGTTTGTTTTTTTCCTTGAAAAATGTACACCCTATATAAGTATGCACAAATACATGTATATTATATAACGAAATCCGTAATATGTCAATACTGTTTTAAAAAAAATATTGTAAAATTAAAAAAAAATCACCGAGAAACGGTGCGTCAACATATGGAAAAACAAGACAAAACATGATATAATATTTTTGTAGGCGTGGGGATACCCTCATCGTCCCGTATCCGCATTGCGTATATCGGAGTTGTCCCGCAATTTTTATGTGATTTGTACCACGATTTTTTGCGGTCGTCTTATCAATTGCGGGACGATGAAGGCATCTCCCCTACACCGTAATCCCGATTGTCGTTATCCATTGCGGGACGATGAGGGCATCGTCCCCTACACCGTAATCCCGATTGTAACGGTATACAATGTTTTTTGCGGTTGTTTTTTATCAATTGCATATTTTATTGTAGGGGACGATGCCCTCATCGTCCCGTATCCGCATTACATATATCGGGTCGATGATTGTGTACTCGCGTTTGTCGGGGTCGGAAATGCGACTAAGTGAACGATAACTAATCCACCCCAATTGTGAACGCAGTGCGTTCGCAATTGGATAAGTCCGATAAAATTGTCGGCTTTGCTCCAACACTCTCACAGAAAAACCGCTCCCAAACTCGGGCATAATCTGCTGTGAAAGATTTTTTATGATATATGTCCCGTATTCGGCGCGATCCTTTCCATGTTGTTCTTCTACAAAAATCCTCTCACCTACGCGCCAATACATCATCACACGCTCAAAATCTACGCTGCGAATAGCGGAGTTTTTTGCGTCAAGAATAATCTTTCTAATGTCTCTAACGAAAGTATCATCGACCGAAACGGTCAAGCCCCTCTCCTCACTCTTCCTTGCCATTCATTCTCCTTAATCTGTTTTTTACAGTGCCGCCGTTCTGTTTGCGATATACAAATCTATATCCTCAACCGTGTATTCCGAACCCGTCGTATGCAATGCCCCGTAGCAATCGTAGATGTATTTCCAAACATTGTACTTATGAAACAGAGCCGACACGTCCGAACCTTTCATATTCTTTGCTTGCTTATAGATTTCCACACAATAGGAGATAAAACACAACTCGTTCGGTACGGTGTTTTTTATATATTTTTCCACTTTATTGCTCCTCCGGAAAGGTGATTTTGCCCGTCGTCAATTCCTCGTCGAGTAACCCGTATAGAGTTAGCGGACTTAGCCGCCACAGCTCTATATTGTTATTATACCATTGTTTCGCCCAAAAGTAAAGAGAACGACGAAAAATCTTTATAATTTACATTCTAACTCCCGCCGTTATAAGTGCCAAAAACCCCATACAAAAGGTATATGCGGCAAAGCCGAGCATGCTTCTTTTTTTGATTTGTTTGACAAAGATTCCGACGGCAAAATAGCCGCTGACCGCCGCGGCAATCATTCCGAAGACGAGCGGTAGAAGCTCCGACGGCTCGAACACCGCCGCGCCCGCTTCAAGCCCCGTCGCAAGCGCGCCGCCGAGTATCACGGGCATAGAGATGAGGAACGAAAAATTCGCCGCCTCCTCCCTATCCGCGCCAAAAATCATGAGCGCGCTTATCGTCGCCCCGCTCCGCGACAGCCCCGGTATAACCGCTATTCCTTGTACTATTCCCGTCACAAGCGACCGTTTAAAGTCGATCGGAAAACTCTCTTTGCGTTTAAGAACCTCCGACGCGATAAGTACCCCGCTCGTGGCAAGAAAACCAAACGCGAGGTATTCGCCCTCGACCCATTCGCGCAAATACGTTTTAAAGAGCATGGCGACGACAAACGTCGCGAGCGTTGCGGTCAAAAGATTCAGCGTTTCGCCGCAAAACGGACGGCGAAGCAACCCGAATATTTTTTTTCGGTAATAAAAAGCCGCCGCAAACAACGTCCCGATATGGAGCGCGAGATTAAAAAAGACCGACGGCGACCCGATCCCGATCTTCTCCAAAAAATATAGGTGTCCGCTGCTCGATACGGGCAAAAATTCCGTCGCGCCTTGTACAAGCCCAAGGAGAAGAGATTCAAAAAATTTTATGAGGTCCATGATTTATTTTTTTTCTCCGATTGTGATTCTTCGTATAAAAATATATACAAATTTTCGGTTTTTATGATAAAATATATTCAAGTTGAAAGTTGAGAATTGAAAGTTGAGAGTTTAGGCTTTTAAGAAAGCTGTTGTCATTCTGAGCAAAAAAAATTTTTGAAAAAATTTTGTCTCGCACCTCTAATCTCAAAAAAAAATAAAACCCCAAAAGGAGCCTCTATGAAACTCGGTGTTGTCGGATTGCCGAACGTCGGCAAAAGCACTCTTTTTAACGCGATTACAAAAGCCGGCGCGGAATGCGCGAACTATCCTTTTTGTACGATCGAACCTAACGTCGGCGTCGTCCCCGTTCCGGACGAGCGGTTATACCGTCTTGCCGCGCTTTATAACAGCAAACAAATCACCCACACCACTATCGAGTTTGTCGACATTGCGGGGCTTGTAAAGGGCGCGTCAAAGGGCGAGGGACTCGGCAACAAGTTTTTGTCGCATATCCGAGAGGTGGACGCTATCGTCCATGTCGTGAGATGCTTTAAGGACGGCAATATCACACACGTCGACGGCGAAATCGACGCTATCCGCGATATCGAAACCATCAATTTTGAACTGATATTCGCCGACACCGACACGGTGGCAAGGCGAATCGACCGCGCAAAGACCCAAAGTAAGGGCGGCGACAAAAAATATCTGACCGAAGTCGAGGTTCTTGAGCGCGTCCTCGCCCACCTTGAGAGCGGCAAGCTCGCAAAAAGCCTCCCGCTCACCGACACGGAAAAGGAATTTGTCGCCCCTCTCTACCTCCTCACCTACAAGCCCGTGATAATCGTCGCCAATATCGCGGAGACCGAAATCGGCAAGCCGTATAATGCGGAGGTCTTAAAGGTCGCGGAATATGCGGGGAGCGAAAACAGCGAGCTGATAGTCGTCTGCGCAAAGATCGAGGACGAACTCAACGGACTCGAAAACGCCGACCGCGCCATGTTTATGGAGGATCTCGGCATGAAAGAGAGCGGTCTCGATCAGCTCGTCACCGCGTCTTACCGCCTATTGGGTCTCATCAGCTACCTCACGGCGGGCGAAAAAGAAACACGCGCTTGGACAATCGAGCGCGGTACAAAAGCGCCGCAAGCGGCGGGAAAAATCCATACCGATTTTGAACGCGGCTTTATCCGCGCCGAAATCGTCGATTGTCAAGCACTCCTCGACTGCGGCTCGTTTAACTCCGCTAAAGAAAAAGGAAAGGTCAGAAGCGAAGGAAAAGACTATATAGTCAAAGACGGTGACGTGGTACTGTTTAGGTTTAATGTGTAAGCAACGTGACGTTGCATCCATACTCGCAACGGGCTAAGAGGAATGAGTTGCTTTTGTAGCGCGAGTAGGTTCATGTCTTGCACCGTGTACGTCCGTGCTAAGAGGAATGAGTTGCTTTTGTAACCCGTTCACCGATTTTTTTAGGTAATAAGTAATAGGTAATAGGTAATAAGTGCGGAAAAAAGTAAAGTAGGCATCATTCTGAGCGGAGCGAAGAATCTCAAACGGCGGAAAAAAGTAAAGTAGGCGTCATTCTGAGCGGAGCGAAGAATCTCAAACGATAGCCGTATAAAAACTTATACAATACTATGCTCATGCTCTCTGTAAGGGTAATAAAATTCCCCTTAGGGGAGGGGTGGCGGCGAATGCCGACGGGGTGGTTAAACGTCGGTCGGTTAAAAAAGTAGGTGTCATTCTGAGCGGAGCGAAGAATCTCAAACGTCAGCTATATAATAGCTAAAACATAAAATCGTTTTGGATTCTTCGCTCCGCTCAGAATGACGCCTACTTTACTTTTTTCCGCACTTATTACCTATTACTTATTAATGCGAATTGCAAGTTAAAACAACAAAGCCGAAGCAAGGCGAGCAAGGATAAATGAAAGCAAGCCGTTTGCTGAACGCACTTTTGAGGCGTTTTGGATATGTGTTTTTTCTTGT
>JAITOQ010000170.1 GCA_031289865.1 Clostridiales bacterium | reverse complement strand
CTATCAAGGTATAAATAATGCTGTCCCATCTAAACAGCGCCGCGCCGACCATAGTCGTGATAGTGGACGGCAACGGCAAAAACGTGACTTGCAAAAATTGGAGAACGATAAAAATTATTTCAGAATATTTTGAATTTCCTACGATTTCTTGCAATTCGACTACATTCAAATTGACAAAATAGTCCAAAGCACCCGTATACGAGAGCGGCAGCATTACCCCTATCAAGAGTACGCCGAACACATAGATAAACAAAGTCAGCTTTATCAAAGAATCAAAATTCTTTTTGAGCGAAACGATAAAAAAGACGAGAAGCGCAAGCGACAGCCCGAAAAATGTCCAACCGAGCCAAACGATGCTCCTTGTCAGTAAAACGCCGCCCGCCGCAACGATCACCGCTGAAACGAGCGCGACGATCAAGCTGATTTTTTTTTGTTTTTGTTTCATAAAACCCCTTATAAGTTTAAAATGAAAAATGGAAAGTTGAAAAGTTAGGATTATAAGAGATGTGATTCGGAGAAATCGCTTGAGATTCTTCGCGTTCGCTCAGAATGACATCCGCAATTTTCAACTTTCTACTTTCAATTCTCAACTTTACGGAATTCGCATGTGCCTCAAAGCCCTCTGTTTCCGCAAGCCGAACGATATCGCTTCCCGCCGCCGAAAGTTCAGCTTTGTTGTACCCGATGAGCGAAATCCTCTTTAAAAACGTATCCGTCGAAAGCACCGATGAAAAACGACCGGTGCCGCCCGTCGGTAAGACGTGCGACGGGCCCGCGTAATAGTCCCCCGCGGCTACGGGCGTATCGTGTCCGATAAATATCGCGCCCGCGTTGTATACCGACCTTGATATTTCATAAGCGTTCGCCGTACAAATTTCGAGATGCTCGCTCGCTATATCGTTGATGATTTTTATCGCTTGTTTCATGGTCTTTACCGCAATGATTTGACAATGACGCTCTATAGCGTCCTTTAAAATCTCACGTCTTGCGGAATTTTCTATCGCATGGTCTAAGCCGCCCGCGACCGCCGCGGCAAGTCCGCTATCCGTCGTCACGAGGATAGACGCGCCGTTGGGTCCATGCTCCGCTTGCGCCAAAAGATCGGCTATCACAAGCTTTGGGTTCGCCATCGCGTCCGCAAGCACTGCCACCTCGCTGGGACCCGCAAGCATGTCGATACCGACCTCTCCGAACACCCGTTTTTTGGCAAGCGTGACATAGATATTACCGGGACCCGCTATCATATCGACCTTTTCCACGCTCTGCGTACCGTACGCAAGTGCGGCAATCGCTTGCGCTCCCCCTATCCGATATATCCGATTGACCCCGCACAGCTTCGCCGCCGCAAGTATCAACGGATTTTTTAGATTCGGCGTCACCATGACGATATTGTCCACGCCCGCCGCGACAGCGGGTAGCGCGCTCATCAAGACCGACGACGGATACGCGCCGAGTCCTCCGGGGACATACAGTCCCGCACGTTTTACGGGGACGAATTTCCAACCCGTCTTTCCGTCGAACGCGTCCGTCGGACGCTGACGCTCGTGATACTTTAAAATATTGGTTTTTGCCCGCCCCAAAGCCTCCAAAAGCGCGCCGTCTACCCTTTCATACGCTTCGGCAATCTCGCTTTCCGACACCTTGACGGTCGCGGACGTAAGCTCCGTACCGTCAAATTTTTTGGTGTATTCAAAAAGCGCGGCGTCTCCGCGCACGCGAACGTTGCGGAGAATTTCGTCTACGGCGGCAAGCTCCTTGTCATAGCTCTCTCTTTCGAGCTTTTTTTCGTACGAGTTTTGAATCCTCAACATATTAAAGAACCCTCTTAATAGCTTCTACAAGCGGTTTTATTTCTTGCGCTTTGGTTTTTAAACTGACCTTATTTGCGACCAACCGCGCCGACACGGGACATATCTCCGCGAGTACCGTCAAGCCGTTTTCGCGGAGGGTACTCCCGCTCTCCACTATGTCGAGAATAACGTCGCTAAGCCCCATAACGGGTCCAAGCTCGACCGAACCGTTCAGCTTGATAATCTGTACGTTTTCGCCGAGATCGTGGTAATATTTTTTTGTGATATTCACATATTTTGTCGCGACGCGGAGGATCCCCCCGCCCGCGGGACGAAAGCCCGCATAGCCCGCAATGCACAGCTTACATTTCCCGAAACCGAGGTCTAAGAGCTCATAGAGCCTCCGATCCTCCTCAAGGAGAGTGTCGCTGCCGCACACCCCTATATCGGCGACTCCGTTCTCTATATAGACGGGTACGTCCGTCGGTTTTACCAAAATAAACCTAAGCCGTCCCGACGGTTCGTCGAGGACAAGCTTTCGCGTCTTTTCGGAGAGCACGGAACAATCTATCCCGCAACGCTCCAAAGCCTCTATTGTCTGCTCCGCCAAACGTCCTTTGGCTAATGCGACTGTAATCATATATTATTCCCCGCCTACAAACACAATATTTTTCGCTTTCACCTTTTCGGCGTACTCTTTCAATTTCGCTTCGTCCTCGATAAAGGTATACGATGCGCGGAAACCGTCGCGGATAAGCCGGTCCTTTAGGCGAACGGCTCTTTCGGCTTGTTCTTTTTTTGCTCCGATCACATAATCCACGCTTGCCCGTTCCGCGACGTTTCCGCTACGCGTGAGGGCGGTCAAAAGATTTTGAACCCCTACGGCAAAACCCGTCGCGGGGATTGCGGATTTGTTTTTGTCGGTAAAGAGATTGTCGTATCTGCCGCCGCTCAAAATCGGCGCGCCGAAGTGGCGGGAGATTCCCTTAAAGACGATTCCCGTATAAAAATTCATAGAATTTAACAGACCGGGGTCGATGGAGAGATATTTTTCATACCCCAAAGCCCTTAGCGCGTCGTACACCTCCGACAGTCTGTCGAGAGCTATGCGGCTCTTTTTCGGCTTGACCAAACGGTAGGCTTCTTTGAGCGCGTCGTCGCCGAAAAGCGTCAAAAGCTCAGTGACCGCATTGCTCAAAGCGCGACTCACACCCTTTGCGTTCAGTATCTCCGTAATGGCGAAATGATTTTTTTTGTCCACGCTTCGGATAAGCTCTTCCTCGTCCTTTTCGTCTAAGCAGCATTCCTCAATCAAGCCCCTCAGTATCTCCGTACTCCCAAGCTCGATCAAAAAGTCTTGAAGCCCCGCCGCCCTTAGTCCCTCTATCGCGAGCGCGACGACCTCCGCGTCGGCAAGGTAAGAATTGCTCCCTATCAATTCGAGTCCCGCTTGTGTAAACTCCCGATAGCGGTTGTCCTCCGCAAGGAGCGAAAAGGAGTCACCCAAATAGCACAGCTTAAGGGGGAGTACGGGTGTGATTTTGGTCGAAACGATTCGGCTCAAAGGCATGGTAATATCGGGGCGAAGGAGAATCAAGCTCCCGTCCGTATCGGTCATCTTAAACGCGGTTTCGATCGGAAAAAGTCCGTGTTCGGTAAAAACGTCGGCATACTCGATGCACGGCGTTTCTATCCGTTCGTAGCCGTTTTGTCTGAACACGTTTAAGAGCTGCTCCTCCGTCGTGTTTTTTGCATAACACTCGTCGGGGAGATAATCGCATACGCCTTTCGGCATTTTATATTTCATGGATATATTATACACCATTCCATCATAAAATGTCAAAAAAAGAACCTCTTGTAATCGGTTCTTTTTCATGATTTTTTATATTTTAAGCGGTTTTTCGCTTTTTTATCGATTTTTCAATGTGTTTTACGGCGAACGCGGCGAACGCGCCGAGAATAATCCCTATCAAAATCCCCGCCAAAACGTCAGTAGGATAATGAACGTACAGATAGAGGCGCGAAAGCGCGACGAGCGCGGCGACGATAAACGCGGGGATTCCCCACTTTTTATTCATAAAAAACACCGCCGCGGCGAATGCAAACGCGGTCGCGGAATGCCCCGACGGAAAGGAATAATCTCCCGGCGCTTTGACCAAAAGCAAAATATCCGGATTGACGGAAAACGGTCTTTCTCGCATGAGAAGCGGCTTCATCGTTAGGTTGACTACGACCGCCTCCAAAATGAGCGCGGCGGCTATCGCTATCCCTATGCTCCGCGTCTTTTTGAAAATCAAAAAGAGTACCGCGCATACGATAAAAAATATGCCGCCGTCACCCAACGCGGTGACATACGGCACAACCGTATCCAAAAAACCGCATCTAAAAGTTTTTTGGATAAAATCTAAAATATTGATTTCGTAGAGATTGAGTGCGTCAAACATATACGTTTTTGCCTCTTTGCCGATTGTTTTTTATTTATAATATCTCAAGATTCTTTTTGTATGCCCTTCTAAATTCCGGTCCGACGGTCATTGCGTCCTTGATTTCGAGGGAGCAGTCCCCTTCCGCTTCGGTTTTCATGATAACGCTGTCGCCTAAGACGTCGCAATTGATACCGACTATCAAGCCGCTCATCGAGCGGTCAAAACTCTCCGCAATCCTTAGGATAACGCCGAGTTTTTTCACGGCGTCGAGATCATCTTCGCTCAAAAGATCCTTGTACTTGTCAAAGCTCATCTCGATATTGTCCGCTTTGCGGTGGAGTGCGGCGACGTAGGACGCCATGACTATATCCTTGTGAGCGATACCGTTTAAGCCGCTGTTCAAGATGATGTATTCCGAATGAATATGGTGGTCGTAGTACTTGACAATCGACCCCGTGTCATGCAGAAGAGCCGCGGCACGGAGTACCTTGATATACATTCTCGGCAGTTTATGAAGCACCTTGAGCTGTTTAAAGAGCTGTACGGAGAGATTGTAGACATGCTCCGCGTGAGGTATGTTCATATTGTAGTTGTGGAGGAGGGTGTTTATACTGTGTCCCAAAATATCCGAAATCGGCTTTTCGCTCGTCATCGGTACGGCGTAACGAAACATTGCGCCCTCGCGGAGTCCGCGCCCGCCGACGACGATCTCCTTAAACGGCAGATAATCCATAACCGCCTTGACCGTCGCGAGCGCGCTCGGAAAAATATCCGTGCGGTTCCCCGAAAGCCCGTTGATTTTTGCGGCTTTTTCGGTCTCAAGGGTCTTTATAGTATCGTAAATGCCGTCGAATTCGTTTGCGGCAAGGTGGTAGTTGTGGGTCATATTGAGCGGGTATTTTTTGATACGGCGCGCAATGCGGCTGAGGTTTCTGAACGAACCGCCTACCCCGACCAATTGAGTGTCGGGATCCAACGTAGTGAGCCATTCGGCTTTTTCAAGATTCTCGCGTACGAGCTTTTCAATCTTGTCGGCGCGCTCTTCCGGACTCATCTCCTCGTTTTTGAGCATGTCCGTCAATGTGATCGCGCCGAACGGCATGGTCAATTGATGGAGCAAATGTTTGCGGTTGTAGTAGATAAGCTGAATGCTGCCGCCGCCGATATCCATGATCAGCCCTTTAGGGACGTCAAGCGTATTGATTACGCCGTTGTAGATCAAGATGGACTCCTCTTCTTCCGAAAGGACTCTCACCTTGATACCGCACGTTACCGCGATCTCGTCGATAAAACTCCTTTGGTTTTTTGCACGGCGAACCGCGGCGGTCGCGTACGCCATAATTTTTGTGATACGGTTTGCATCACAAAGACGTTTAAACATCTTGAGAGTTTTAATCGTCGCGGCGATACGGGACGGCTTTAAAAAGCCGTCGGTTTCCATATCTTGCGCAAGGCGCACGGCTTCTTTCAGTTCGTCAAATACCACAAAATAGCCGCCGTCAAGTACGTTGACGAGTACGAGGCGTGCGGTATTTGAACCTAAATCAATGATTGCAATCTTTTCCATAGTAAGTAACTTCCCGTTGACAAAAATAAGATTAGGCAGTTGCTCAAAGTTTGAGCAAGCATATATTACCGTATCGGACTTATAAAATAAATTTTTAGGGGGTCTTTTACGGCTTAAAAAATTTCCTACTAAATTATATCATAAAAAACTCGGTTTGCATAGATGTTTTTGACAAAAAGTTATGCTTTTTTTTAATTTTTTCCAAAACCGGCTTAAAATATTCGGTAAAATATATGATAAAATCAAATTGTTGCTTTGAAATGAAGTATTGCAGAAAAATTTTTAAAATAAATTCGGCTGTTTCCAATAAAAAGTATAGGAGGAGTCTATGAAAAATCCGCAAAAGAAATCGGTGGTTTTTGCCTTGCTTGTCGTAACGGTTATAGTTTTGACAAGCTTTTTGTTCCGCGAACCGCCGCTCGGCGATTCGCCGCTTCCGACCGAAACGCCTACCGAAACCGACCGACCGACGAGCGAACCTACGCCGCCGCGAAATCTCTACCCCGTCTTTTCCGAAAGCACCGCTTACGGCAGTCTTAGCCGGGTCGGAAGTCAAGGGCGCGACAGCGCGGAAAAAAGCTATCTCTTGGGAGAATTTCTCTACCTCTTTTTTTCCTCCGATTCTGCGGGGTACGATTCGCCCGCAAGCGATTCGCTCTCTCTCGCTAAGCTCGACAAAAACGGAGTACTCCTAAGCGTCCTCGGTATAAATTCGGAGGTGAACGAACCCGCCCTCCGCTACCGCTCCTCAAAGCCCGTCCAAAACGGTATCGTCCTATCGGCGGGAAACGACCGCTCGCATTTTTTGATTTATATCTCTTTGGACTTGGCGGTGATAAAAAGTGTCCGCACCGATTATTCCCCGACCGCATCCGCGATGTACTTTTTTAACGACAAACTGTATGTGTTTTACGCGGGCGGCAGCTCCCTTTCATGCGTTGAATTTGACGGGGAGTTAAACTCAATCGATACAAAGAGTATGCTCCTAAAAGCCCCGTTTGATATCCTCAACATTTACCCCGAAGACGCGGAAGATCTCCTTGTCGCCGTCAATTTTTCGGAGGGCTTTTCTCTCCTCCGCTTGCGGTTGCACGTCGGCTTTTCGGATGCTCTGTCGGGCGAAAAACGGCTCGCCGATATAGTTCCGTCAAAGGACGGCTACGCGTTTCTTTTTGAAAACGGCGGTCTCTCCATCTGTGACCGCGCTCTCAAAAACTTTACGGAAAAACACTTTGACGGTACGCTCGGCGAACTCGTAAAAACGACCTTCGGCTACGTCCTCTCCGTCAAAAAAACCGATACCACGGAGTTTTTTTTCCTCTGTCCTCACTTTGATACCCTACTCAAAAAAACCGTAAACGGTATCGCCGTCCTAAAAAATCTCAACGGAACGCCCTACGCGGTCGTCACCGAACAAGCCTACGTCCATTTTTTCAAGCTGACCGACTTTGATATCCTCCCCGTCCTCACCACCACCGCCGTAAACGCGACCTTTATCGACAGCCATGCGGGACAAGACTCGCGTATTTTTCTCCTCTCCGCAAGCGCGGTGACGGGTCGAAACGGGTACGGCGGGACGGATATTTTTGTGTTGATTTTTTAAAAAAATCGGACGTTTTTCTAAATGCAGAATGCTTTTTTAATGCAGAATGCGGAATGCAGAATTGCGGAATGCAGAATTGCGAAATGAAAGAATAGTCATAAACCAACAGCCGATGTCATTCTGAGCTTGCGAAGAATCCAAAACGTCAGCTGTACAAAAACTACACAAAAAAAAGTCGGTGCATGATAACATCGGCTTTTTTGTTTTGCGGTAATACGGCTTTCAGTTTGAGATTCTTCGCAAGCTCAGAATGACATCGGCTGTTGGTTCATGACTATTCTTTCATTCCGCAATTCTGCATTCCGCAATTCTGCATTCCGCAATTCTGCATTCCGCAATTTTCAACTTTCAATTTTCAACTTTCAACTTTTACTTTCCTTCTCCGACGACGGGTGATTCCGTCACCTTGCCAAGGTATTCGGGCAGTTGCATTCCCGACATTTTAAAGACCTCGTTAAGCGGAGGAACCGCTCTAAACATAGACGACATAAAATTCGCCGTGGTGGAGCTTCCGTCCTTTCCGCTCATGCTGTCCCAAACCGTAACTTTGTCGATTTTGAGATTTTTGATGGCTTCGACTTGCGTCTTGACGAGGGCTTCGATTTTGTCCGCAATTATTAGCTTGACCGCGCCGTCCGCGTCGCCGCCCGCTTGTTTGACGATCTCTCCGAAACCTTTCGCTTGTGAGCTTAGGAGTTCGACGGTACCTTTCGCTTCCGCTTGGAGTTTGGAGTAAATAGCGTCCGCTTCACCCTTTGCTTTGCGTCTGATTTGCTCTGCTTCGGCTTCGGCTTGGAGGGTCAATTTTTCCTTTTCAATCTCCGTTCTCGCGATAACGTCGGCTTTCAACGTCGCCGTTTCTCTCGCCGCACGTTTTAATTCGGCGTTTTCTTCCGCGGAATACGCGTCTTGGAGAGCTTTCGCCGCGGCGATTTTTTCCGCAGCCGTTGCGCGTCTTAACGACTCCGCTTCGATTTCGCGTCTTGCCGCGTTTGATTGCGACATGGACGCATACGAGATATTTTCACCCTCGATAGCTTTTAGGTTCGCCGTAGCGACTTGGATTCTCTGATCGGATTGAGCGTTCGCCTCGCCGACCGAACCGTCCCTATTCTTTTCCGCAACGGATTTCTTTGCGTCGTTGATAGCTTTTGCCGCCGCCTCTTTACCAAGCGCGTTGATATAGCCCGACTCGTCGTTGATATCTGTGACGTTCACGTTGATGAGCTTCAAGCCGATTTTTTTCAACTCGCCCTCGACGTTTCTCGAAACCGCGTCAAGGAATTTGTCTCTGTCCGTATTGATTTCCTCGATATCCATCGTAGCGATGACCAAACGGAGCTGACCGAAGATGATATCCTTTGCAAGGTTTTGAATATCGACCAAATGAAGTCCCAAAAGACGTTCCGCGGCATTCTGCATAATACCGGGTTCTGTCGAGATCGCGACCGTAAATACCGACGGTACGTCGATACGGATATTCTGACGGCTAAGCGCTTGCCTTAAGTCGACGTTGATCGAGATAGGCGTAAGGTCAAGGAATTGATAGCCTTGAAAGATAGGCCAGACAAACTTTGTACCGCCGTGGATACAGAGCGACGCGCTGTCGGCGTCGGTGTTGCTTTTCTTGCCGACCGCACCGTAGACGATCATAATCTTGTCGGACGGGCATTTTTTGAGCCTTGCCGGAATCAACAACGCCAACGTGATAACAAGTACGACGAGTACGACGATTACCGCGATAACGCCGCCGCTGATTGCCAATGAATTTGATAACATGTTTACCTCCTGTTTGCGCTTTTTAGCGCGTGTTTAATATGGTTCGGTATCTATAATAGATCTTTGCATGACGGCTGCGGCGCAAAAATCGGCGCGCACAGCCTACAAAGACTTATTTCAAAATATAATTTGTTACTCTTGTGACTCCTCGATGAGCCTTACTGCCTTTTCGATAGCTTTTTTTGAAGTTGCCTCGCGAATAGCGATGCTCATTCTTACCTCTTCTATGGCTTTGCTTGCGACGTCACGACCAAGCGCGTCGAGATACCCCTCTTCGTCCGTTATGTCGGTGATATTGAGGTTGACTAACTTTAAGCCGATTTTGTTTATCTCTAAGTTAATGTTTGTCACTATCGCTTCAAGAAATTCTTCCCTATTTGTATTAATTCCGTCGATATCCCTCGCCGAAATTACCAAACGGAATTGACCGAATATAATATCCTTTGCAAGTCCTTGAATCTCACCTAAGCCAAGTCCCAAAAGATGTTCCGCGGCGTTCTGCATAAGAGTAGGCTCAGTCGAGATTGCCACCGTAACTATCGACTGTACGTTCATACGGACATTTTGACGTGTGACCGCTTGCTTTAAATCGACGCAAATCGAGATAGGCGTGAGGTCAAGAAACGTATAGCCTTGAACGATAGGCCAAATAAATTTCACCCCGCCGTGGATACAGATTGAACCGACCGTATTTCTACCCGTCGCGCCGTAAACCACCATGATTTTGTCCGACGGACATTTTTTGAGCCTTGCGGGAATAAACAATGCCATCGCGAGCAAAATCACGACAAGCACGACAATCGAGGCGATAACGCCCGCATCGATTGCTAATACATTTGATAACATATTCCGCTCCCTTGCACATTATGAAATAAAAAACGGCAGCGCTTCGGCTTTGTCTTACTTTGCGCGTTCTACGATAAAGGTGTTTTCGTCCTTTAGCCCTATGATTTTTACGGTTGCGCCGACCTCTATTTTTTCACGTTCGTCGGTGACTGCCGAACAATCCATGTAGCGTCCTTGTATAATGAGATTGATTTTGCCCTCGCCCTCTCTCTTAGGAGGAATACCTAAGTAAACCGTTGCGGTCGAGCCGACGGATTTTTTGTACGAAAGCGTACCGCTCCGCTCCAGCTTCATCATTTCCCTTAAGATAAGCGCGATGACGACAGCCGTCGCTATTCCCGCGGCTGCTCCCGCAAGCAGCGAAAAGTATCCGATATCGTCAAACAGCGCAAAAGCCGTCCAACCTCCGACCGCAAAAAACGCTATAATACCGCGAACCGTGACGATCTTTAGACCGCCTATCGTCGTGATAGAATTTTCGTTGGATTGGATATCGTCCACCCCGTCGCCGTCGTGACCCGAAAAATCTCCGTCCGCTCCCGTCGCGTCCGTGCATGCGTCGCCGTCAAAATGAAACTCGCCGCCGCCGTCAAAGGAATCGTTATTTCCTATCCCGAACAGAAGTAAAACCAACTGCAAAACCAAAAAAATCGACGCGATAACCGCTATGATGAAAAAGACCTGCTCCGCGCCCGCTAATTCGTTAAACCATGCCATTGCTTACCCCCCTTTTAGAAGCCTCTGATTAAGTTCTCTATAGTATTTTACACTTCCCTTAATACCATAATAACCTATTCCGCCCCGATTGTCAATGATTTTTGAGGTTGTTTTTTTAAAACTTATTTAATGCAGAATGCAGAATGCAAAATGCAGAATTGCGGATTATAAAGAAAAACATTATCTTGTATAGTCGACCGTCATCGGTCGCCCGCAATCCGAATACTAAAGCAAGCGTCAATTCTGAGCGCAGCGAAAAATCTCAAACGTTAGCTGTATAATAACCGACATAAAAATCGGATACTATTAAAGGAATTCGGAGAAATCGTTTTAGATTCTTCGCTACGCTCAGAATGACACCGACTGTTCTGTATTACGGAAAAGCACCTACTTTTTAATCCGCAATTCTGCATTCTGCATTCTGCATTAAAAAAAGACCGCCGCATTTTTTTTAATACGGCAGCCAATTCTTTTTTTTTAAATTATTCCTCTACGTCCAATTTAATGTTTT
>JAITOQ010000153.1 GCA_031289865.1 Clostridiales bacterium | reverse complement strand
GAAAAATTTCAGATAGATTACATCGCAAAACGGCTTCGAGAGATTGCGTTTTTAAATAAAGGTATCAAGATTGTTTTGACCGACAGGCGCGTTCCGCGCGACGATGATTTTAAGGTCTATACCTACCGTTACGACGGGGGATTAAAGGATTTTGTCTCCTTTTTAAACGACTCAAAGGACGCGCTTTACAGCCCGCCGATTCTCATCGAGGACAAGAGCGAAAAGTTTCGTATGTCTCTCTCCTTTCAGCATACCGACAGCTATACCGAAAGCCTTTTTTCTTATGTCAACAACATTCCGACGACGGAGGGCGGTACTCACGAAACGGGCTTTAAGTCGGCTTTTACAAAGGTGTTAAACGATGCGGCGCGAAAGAACAACGTCCTCAAGGAAAAGGACGCAAACCTCCAGGGCGAGGATTACAGAGAGGGCTTGACCGCCGTGCTTGCGGTCAGTATGCAAAACATACAGTTTGAGGGACAGACGAAGACAAAGCTAGGAAACGTCGAGGTTAAGGCTATCGTCGAGGGACTCGTCAGTACAAAATTGGAGGAATACTTCGCCGAAAAAGAAAACAAACCCGTTTTGGACAAGATTTTGGCAAAAGCCCTGCAAGCGGCAAAGGTGCGCGACGCGTCACGGCTTGCAAAGGAGGTTGCGCGTCAAAAAAACAGTATGAGCAACTCCAACCTTGTGGGAAAATTAGCCGCCTGTACGGGCAGAAACGCTTCTATAAACGAGCTGTTTATCGTCGAGGGCGATTCGGCGGGCGGGAGTGCGAAACAAGGTAGAAACCGTTCCTTTCAGGCGATTTTACCGCTCAGGGGAAAGCCGTTGAACGCGGAAAAAAAGAGATTAGATCAGATACTTTCAAACGACGAAATCCGCAGTATTATCAGTGCTCTCGGGACGGGTATCATGGACGATTACGCGCGTGATGATTTAAAATTTGACAAGGTGATTATCCTTGCCGACGCGGATCAAGACGGCGCGCATATCCGTTCGATACTGTTGACTTTCTTTTTCAGATACATGAAAGAGTTGATTACCGACGGGCATGTCTATATCGGAATGCCGCCGCTTTATAAGGTCGCTAAAAGGGACTCTATCCGCTACGCGTACAACGACGACGAATTGCGCACGATCATAGCGGATATGGGCAAGTCGACAAGCTACCACCTCCAACGCTACAAAGGGCTCGGAGAAATGAATCCCGAACAGCTTTGGGAGACGACGATGGATCCGTCGACGCGCTCCCTCATGCGCGTCAATATCGACGACGCGGCGAATGCGGAAAAGATTGTCAGTACCCTCATGGGCGACGCGGTAGAACCGCGGCGCAGATATATTTACGAATACGCGGATTTTAATAAAGTGACGCTTTTTGATAAACTAAAATAGCTAATTTTATCGCATAAAAACGGCGGTATAGAAACGCGAAAAACACACTAAAAATTCTCGAAAGAAAAAAGGAAATACAAACTATGTCCGATAAAAAATTACCGACCTCAGGCACAAGCAGTTATTACGAAAAATCCATTGAAGAAGTCATGCACGAGTCCATGATGCCGTATTCAGAGTATATCATTTTGGACCGTGCGCTTCCGCGTGTGGAGGACGGCTTAAAGCCCGTACAGAGGCGTATATTGTACACCATGTTGGAGCTCAATTTGGAGCCCGACAAGCTCTACCGCAAGTCCGCGAGAATAGTAGGCGACTGTCTCGGAAAGTATCACCCTCACGGCGACACCTCGATTTACGATGCTATGGTCAGAATGGCTCAGGACTTTAATATGCGTATGACCTTAGTGGACGGTCACGGGAACTACGGCTCGATAGACGGTGACAGCGCGGCGGCTATGCGGTACACGGAGGCGAAGCTGCAGCCCCTCGCGATGGAGCTTTTGCGCGACCTTGAAAAGGACACGGTCAATTGGGGCTTTAACTTTGACGACACCTTAAAAGAGCCTAAAACCTTGCCCGCACGCTACCCGAATCTTTTGGTAAACGGTTCGACGGGGATTGCGATAGGGCTTGCGACAAATATTCCTACCCACAATCTGACGGAGGTTATCGACGGTACGATAGCCATGATCGACAAGCCGAATATTACGCTTGCGGAAATGATGAAGTATATAAAAGGTCCGGACTTTCCGTCGGCGGGGTATTTGATAGCGGGAAACGAGCTTGAGGTCGCTTACGAAACGGGACGCGGCAAGGTATTGCTTAGAGGAAAGCTGCATATTGAGGATATAAACGACAAGCGTTCTATAGTCATCACGGAGCTTCCTTATCAAGTCAACAAGGCTACGCTTTTGCAAAAGGTTTTGACCCTCAAGGAGGAAAAAAAGGAACAGCTTGCGAGCGTCACAGAGATTGTGGACGAGTCCGATCGCACGGGGATACGCGCCGTCATTCGCCTAAAAAAGGACGCGGACGCTGACGCTATCATCAATTTTTTATACAAATACACCGATCTCCAAGTGACCTTCGGGATAAACATGGTCGCGATTGCTCACGGCAAGCCGGAGCAAATGGGCTTGATACAGATGCTCCGCTATTATGTGGATTACCGTCTTGAGGTCATTAGGCGCAGAACCGAATTTGAGCTGAAACAAGCCAAAGCGCGTGAGCATATTTTGGAAGGGTTAGTCATCGCGGTGGAAAACATCGACGAGGTGATAGCCATCATAAAATCCTCCAAAAATACGACGCATGCACGCGAACGCTTGAAAGAGAGATTTTTGTTGGACGACATTCAAGCGCAAGCCATTCTTGATTTGAGGCTGGCGCGCTTGACCGCTCTTGAAATTGAAAAATTGATTGCCGAACTCGAAGAGGTGAGGAAACTCATTGCGGAATTGACCGCGATTTTAAAGTCGCATAAGCTGCAGACCGATATGGTCAAAAACGAGCTTCTTGAGGTCAAAAGAGCCTACAAAACTCCTCGTTTGACCGTCCTCGTCAAGGACGGAGTGGAGATTACGACCGAAAAAATCGACGACGTAGTACCGTATCGCGAGGGGTATGTGGTTTTGCAAAACCGCACGGTCAAGTGCGTCGGCGCAAAGTCGTTCGGGTATTATGCAAAAGACCCCGCGGCGATAGCGGAGGGCGACTTTATAGACCTCTCGCTGTTTGCGGATAACGGAAAGGAATTGCTTGCGTTTTCGTCGCTCGGTAACGTATTCCGCTTTAAATTAGACCGCTTGCAAGAGGTTAAGCTAAAGGATAAGGGGACGCCGTACAAGGAGATTTTCCCCGACATTCTCCCCGAGGAAAACATTATCAAGCTCACCGCCTATAACGAATTTCCGACGGGCGCGCTGTATCAATTTACGGCAAAAGGTATGATTAAAAAGTCCGCGTGGTCGGAATACAACGTCAATAAAAACTATTTCCAATCTATCGTCCTAAAGGACGGCGACGTCGTGACGGCGTGCGAAACCGTGGAGGACGACAGCCAAATTTTCTTTGTCACGGAGTCGGGATTGTGTCTAAACGCAAAGACCGACGAGGTTCCGGAGCAAGGACGGCGTTCGGGCGGCGTAAAGGGTATAGTACTCGCGGACGACGACAAACTCATTTTGATGACGCAGACGGACGACAGCGGCGAAATCGTCGCGGTGACGGACAAGGGTTACGCAAAACGTGTCTTGACCTCCGAAATAGAGCCGATGAACCGCTACAGAAAGGGGATAAAGATTCTCGAATTCGGCGCGCAAAACGGAGGAAAATTGATTTACGCATCCTATGTCAAGGAGCCGTACAATCTCGCGGTAGTTAAAGAGGACAACTCTATCGCCGCCGTAAACACCGAGGACATAAAGATAGAAAACCGTACCACAAAGGGCAAAAATCTGTTTAAAGATAAGGTAGGAATTAAATATATTAGGAAAATATAAATCATGACTTATGTCGTTTCCCAAGAATTTGACGGTGCGACGGTCTATCAATATCTTTTTAAAAAAGGATATTCATATAACGCGGTCAAAAAGCTCAAGCAATACATGGGACAGCTTACCGTGAACGGGTTTGCGGTGGCTGCAAACGTGGTTTTGAGGGCGGGCGACGTCCTCGCGGTCAGCGAAAAGGAAACCGATAAGTCAAGGGTTTTGCCCGTTTGTATGCCGATAGAGGTCGTCTATGAGGACGAATATCTCCTTTTGGTAAACAAGCCGCCGCACCTCGCGACCCTCCCGACTCACGCTCATTACGGCGCGTCCCTCGCAAACGGCGTGACCGCATATTTTATAGAGCGCGGAGTGAGTGATTTTGTCTTTCGTGCAGTCAATCGGCTCGACGCGGACACTTCGGGACTTTTGATTGTCGCAAAGAAAAATTTTATACAGCACGCCCTCTTAGGCAAGATAAAAAAGACCTATTTTTTGGTCGTAAACGGCGGTATAGAAGAGTCGGGAGAAATCGCTCTCCCTATAAAAGACGACTCCGTAAAAAAGCTGCGCTATGTCGCTCCCGACGGGCTTTATTCGCTGACGCGCTACGCGCCTATCGGTATGGGAAACGATGACGGAATATCATTCGACGGAAGCAACAACATAGTGATTGCAACTGAAAACAAAGTGCCGTTAGAGGGAAACGACGGCACGGTTATCACAACGGAAAAAGAAATGCCGACAAAAGAGAAAAACGGCATGACCGCGATACTCGCCGAAGCCGTGACGGGACGTACGCACCAGCTGCGCGTACACTTCGCCGCAATCGGTCACCCGATTGTGGGCGATAAAAAATACGGCACACCCTCCGCCCTCATAGACCGCCAAGCCCTCCATTCCTACAAAGCTGAATTTGTCCACCCCGTGACAAACGCTCTTTGTGAGATCGTTTGTCCCGTGCCCGATGACATCAAAAAACTTTTTTGATGTAGCATTTTAACGCACGGTTTTAAAATTCCCAAAAAAAATATACAGAGAATAAAAAAAGGTATTGACATTCGTACGGCGTTATGCTATACTTAAGATAAGTTTTCAACAACTATAGCAAGGAGTATAGCAAGACGTATTATATGGATAATATGATATGTGTTATATCGGAGGGCTGACCTTTGTTAAAAAGAGAAACCTTGCATAAGGTGCATTTTATTGCGTCATAGATGACGACTGCGATTTTCGCGGTTAATTCGGTGACGCTTTTTTTATTTCAAAAAAATTTACCAAAGAAAAAACATTTAAAAACAACGGAGGAACATTTATGCAAAACAATTTAAAAAGCGAATCCCGCAAAAACGTGAGATATTTATTTACCGTCCTTGTTTTTGCGTTCTTTGTCGGCGCGGCGGCGGTCTTTACGGTCGCGCCGTCGACCCCGTCCGCGGATACGGGCGAAAGGCAAGAAGCCGTGTCGGCGGCGGACG
>JAITOQ010000116.1 GCA_031289865.1 Clostridiales bacterium | reverse complement strand
TATCCAAATAAACGACCAAATCGCACAAAAGATTTACCGCGACGTTCTCGCCGGCGCGGCTATCGATAGCGGTACGACGGTGTTTGACCTCTATAGCGGTATAGGGATTACATCGGTACTGTTTGCGGAGCGTTGCGCGCGAGTCTATGCCGTCGAATTAAACCGCGACGCGGTAAAAGCCGCGGCGGCTCTAAAGCGCGCTTGCCGCCTATCCGACAAGATTGTCAATCTCGCGGGCGACGTCGGCGCGGTGCTTGCAAGGCTCACGCTTGAGCTTGACGACGAGCGCGACGAAGTAAAAGCCGTAAACACCATGAAATCCAAAAATATCGAGGCAAACCGTGCGCGAAGTATTCTAAAAAACCCCAAAAAGGTAGAATACTCTACAAACTTTTCCTTCGTTTCCGCGCCGAAGCCCTATCGCAATACCGTCTTTTTTATCGACCCGCCGCGATCGGGAATAGACGAAAAAGTCGCCCGTGCCGTCCTCCGCTTTAACCCGAAACAAATCGTCTGCCTCTCGTGCAACCCACTCACCCTCTCCGACGACCTCAAACGCTTCACCGCCGAATACACCGTAAAAAGCGTCACCCCCTACGACATGTTTCCCCAAACCTCCCACGTCGAAACATTGGTCTATTTGGATAGAAAGGAAGAGGAATAAACGTCGGTTTCGGTCAATATCCTTTACAAATAAAAATCTATAGGTATAGTGTCACATGGCTTGCCTTAGCGTGTAAGCAAAAACAAGACCGCCATTCTGACAGCGACTCCGTTTGTCACTTGCCGTTCTATAAAGCTGTTTTGTGCGTCGGCTACCGTGTCGCTTATCTCCACTCCGCGGTTAATCGGACCGGGGTGGAGGATCATCGCGTGTGAGTCCGCAAGCGCGGCGCGGCGTTCGTTCAGTCCGAAAAGCGCGTTGTATTCGCCCACGCTCGGTATCAAACCGGCTTTCATTCTCTCCGACTGTAGGCGAAGCCCCATCACGACGTCCGCGCCGCGTACGGCTTTGTCCGCGTCGGTTTCGACCCTCACGCCCGTCTTCTCTATCCCCGCGGGGAGCAAGGTGTGGGGCGCGGCGACGGTCACCTCCGCGCCAAGCTTTGTCATGCCCCAAATATTACTCCGCGCAACTCTGCTGTGTTTTACGTCGCCGACAATCGCGACTTTTAGTCCCGCCATAGTTCCCTTTTGTTCCTTTATCGTAAAGATATCGAGGAGAGCTTGAGTCGGGTGTTCGTTCATGCCGTCGCCGCCGTTTATGACCGACGCTTTGATATTCCGCGACAAAAAGTGCGGTGCGCCCGACACGCTGTGGCGCATGATTATCACGTCCGTCATGAGTGCGTCGAGGGTCTTTCCCGTGTCTATGAGGGTTTCGCCCTTTTGAACGCTCGACTGCGCCACCGCAAGACTGCTTAGGTTCGCGCCCATAAATTTTGCCGCAAGCTCAAAGCTCGTCTTTGTCCGCGTGCTGTTTTCATAAAACAAGGTCACGACGCTTTTGTTGCTCAAATAATTCGTCTTTTTTACATTTTGGGTCAAAACCTTTTTCATTTCGACCGCCGTCGATAAAATACTCTCGATGTTTTCGGTTTCAAGCTCCCTTAATCCGAGTAAATGCTTCATTTGTTCGCTCCTTTTTATTTAAACAAATCCACTCCGTCGCGCCCGTCGATTTCGGTTAGTGCGACTACGACTTTTTCGCTCTTTGAGGTCGGAATATTCTTTCCGAAATAATCTGCGCGTATCGGCAGTTCGCGGTGTCCGCGGTCGATTAAGACCGCCAGCTTGATTCTCTTCGGTCTGCCGTATTCCAACACCGCGTTTATTGCGGCGCGTACCGTCCTACCCGTGTACAACACGTCGTCCACGATGACGAGAGTCTTGTCCATGACGCTGAACGGGATCTCCGTACTGTTTATCACGGGGTGTTCGCGAATAATCCCAAGATCGTCGCGGTACAGCGTGATATCCAAAATCCCCGTCGCAACCTCCTCGCCCGTCACGCTCTTTATGTTTTCCGCAATTCGCTTTGACAAGGGAACGCCGCGTGTCCTGACCCCGACAAGCGCAAGCGCGCTAAGCTCGCCGTTTTGCTCGATGATCTCATGCGCAATCCGCATAAGCGCACGGTTGACCGCAACCGCGTCCATGATTTGTGCTTTAATCTCCATAACCCACCTCCTTATATAAAAAAATCCCGTCCGAAATACGGACGGGATAAAAATCAAACTCAAATAAAATAACTTGATCTTTTCGGTCGCTCCGTACCGCTTTAAAGACTGCTACTATTCTATCACCTAAAAGTGCGTTTGTCAAGGTTTTTTTTAAAATAACTGCAAATGTTCTCCCGAACACAAGAGCGCGATGACGGATAATACCGCCGCGACGATTCCGAGGACTTGAAAGCCGCCTTCGTGCGTCACCAAACCCGCGATTAACAGCCCGATTGCCGCTACGCTAAAGATAACTCCGACGATATAAAAAACCTTTTTGATTCCTTTTTTCTTTTTGTCTAAGGAGAACAACATCAAAAATATGGCGCAAATACCCAAAAGGGTCATGCCTATATCCTTTGTAACGCCGTCAAAAAACAACGCCAAAACAATTCCGACTACAAAAAGAAGGATTCCGCAAAGCAGAAAAAGCTCCTTGACGTTTCGGATTAAGGGCGTCTTTTTTGATTTGTCCTTTTTGTCGTTATCTTCCATATAATCCTTATTACTCCGGTGCAATCGCATTTACCGGACAGCCGCCCGCGCACGCACCGCAATCGATACATGTTTCCGCGTCGATGACGTATTGAGTGTCCCCCGCGCTGATTGCATTCACGGGACAAGTGTCCGCACATGCTCCGCAGCTGATACATTCGTCTGAAATTTTGTGTGCCATAATTAAATACTCCTTTTAAACATTATTTATCCTATATATTTTAACACATTATTTTAGGTTTGTACAGCACTTTTCGGAAAAAACTCTCCGAAATTTTCGGATGGAATTTTCCTAAACGATTTAACTGTACAATCCGCTCAATTTTATAGTCTTGCCGTTTCCAAAATCGACGTAATAATCGGTATCGGGCTGTATCCTACCGCGCTCATAATCGGTCGTGAGGATTTGGGCAAGGCTGTTTAGGATCAGCTCACGCCGCTCAAGCTCGATATGCATGTCGCCGTCAATTCTCGTCCTGACCATATATCCCGCACGCACAAGGTCGTCGAGCTCAGGTTGCGTAGGATTGTTAAAAAGGAGATGAGAAACGTACTTTCTATAGGTATTCAGAGATTCCTCCGACTCGACCGTAGGAAAGAGCGAAAGCGACTTTAGCGACGGATCGAGTTCGATATAGATCGGGGTCAAGTCCTCGTTGTAGTGGAGCAAAAACATAAATTTGCCCTTTGCCTCGCCGAGGGTAGGCCAATTGTTAGCGGCTACGGCGTCTTGCATGGTAGCGTATCCCCCGATAATGTCCGCGGGAGTGATGAGTTGATCCGCGCCCATGACGCTTTCCACGGTTTCGCTAAGATGCTTTAAGACCGCCGCGGAGGGCTTGTCACGCTTTGTATTGAGAATCCACGGTTCGGGCTTGTATTCGATCAAAATCGTAACGGGGACATGATCGGGGTTGTTTTTTGACCAAATCCTAAGCTCCTCTAAGGCAAGCTCAAAATCGGGCGCGGTAGAACCCGAATCAAACACCGCAAAATGATAAATCCTAAAGCCGCCGTCAGATGCGCGGATATCCAATTCAAGCCCGCGGACTCCCGAATTTAATTGCTCCGTCAAGGTCGCGTGTTCGTAAATAAACTCGCCCTGGCTTTTTTTAGGAACGAAAAAATTAAAATACGAACGGATAAAAGGGTTTAAGCTTTTTCTGTAACTGTTGTGAG